>NZ_JBHIQH010000052.1:0-189580 GCF_042196485.1 Bartonella sp. AD24XZML
CGTGACATATGTTTTTGTTATCTGATCAATTTTATTGAAAAGTTGCGTGAACACTGTAAAGTCCATGGAATTCCTCTTTAATGAATTTTCAACTTTTTATATGATTTTTAAGCATTTTTCGTTGAACTTTTTAAGGATAAAATTAAACTTCGTAGACCTTTTTGATCTATGAGAGAGAATTGAGTATTACGCATTAACTTTTTCTTTTTACGAGCATACAGGGAAATAATATACAAAACGTTATTATAAAAGCTTTACCTAATAAATCTTATGGTAGGCATTTTCGTGTTTTTACTATTCAAAATTTTTATGTTATGCTTATCTTTCTGTTGTTTGATAAGTGTATGTTCAGCATTGCGTAAATGTGTAACCATTTGTAGTTTTGCTGTTTCATTTTGTAGCATAGCAAGCATTCCAATTATATGTGCTTGTAACTCGGCAATACTTTTTAGATCTTTTGTTGTCGTGATTTCTTTTAATAGTTCTTCAATTTGCTGAAAACGATTGTTTGCTTCTTGAAAAGTTTTTAAACTTACGGCTTTATCAGTGATGGCTGCATATTGGATGCGCTTGTTGATAAAACTGCTAGATTCATGGATAGTGACAGGAATTTCTTCTTCTTTTAAAATATTTTCAAGTGATGTAGATAGAGCAGAAGTTTTATTTCTATTGTAGAGATTCTCTGGATTTTTGAGAAAAAAGCTACTGTGATCTGTTTGTACATTTTTAAGCTTTTTAGTGTCGAATTTTTGGCTTCCCGTTATAGATTCGTGTATCTTTTTTGTTTCCTCAAGTTGTTTTTTTAGCATATCGAGAAGTTGAGCATCAGGTGGCGCTTTCTTTTGCTGTGGAGTTTTTTTAGGCTTTGATCTATTTGAAGATGACTTTCCAAAAAAATTGGGCCACGTCGTTGGGACTGATGCTCCCAAATCCGCCGCCCCAGCGCCCCAAACCCAAGCCATCGCTGGGTTTGAAATCCCTAAAGTTATTACAACTACTATTGAAATGACCTTTTTTTTCATGTTTCCCTCCTGTCATTTTTTGCGTGCTGTAAGAAAATTGGCAACCATATTGCTGGATCATCACCAACTTCTGCGATAATGCTTTCGGCTAACTCTGCGTTATCAGGCGTTCCTGATAACACCAAGAGCTCGTCACTAAAGTCGTGTTCGATGGTTTTTCCATCGCGTGTCAGATGGAATTTACCAAGATTCAGTTCTGCAAGCGCAGATTGATCACCCTGCTTAATGAGGAATTGGCGACTAAACTCACCAAGTCCTTTAACGAGTTCAAATTCGGCATCTGTTAGTTTAAAGCCTTTTGTATAATCTTCATAATTTGCTTTGGGATTGGCTAGAAAAATGTAAGTTGCACACTGTTGAATGAGTGTTTTGGCAATATTACTTTCCAAGGCATCGCTAGGCTCTTGTGTTGCATAAACAAAAATACCATTTTGTTTACGGATAGTCTTTTGTTTATTTTTCGCTAAATCCTCAAAGTACGGATCTTGCAAAGGCTTCCAAAACTCGTCAAAGATATACATAAATCGCTGTCCGCTAATCATGCCTTCTGTGCGGTAAAGCAAATACATCATCACTGGAGTGCGAGTTTCAAAATTATCTAAGAATTCCGTGATATCAAAACCGTAAATTTGATGTGTTGAGAGATCAAGAGCATCATGGGGATTATCAAACAACCACCCATAATCACCACCTTCACACCATTTTAGTAAGCGAGCATGAACAGATGGGTGAGCATTATAATCACTTAAACGTGGATTTGGTAAAAATTGTACTAGAAAGGACAAACGACGGAGTGATCTGTCAATGTTAGCACTCATAACAGACATAACTGCTTTGTTAATTTCTTCTTCGTCGTGATGCGTGACTTCACCGCCAGCTTCTGCCAATTTTTTAACAAATTGTTTCAGAAAAATAAGATTTTCTTGTGTGGGTGGGAGTTGGAAAGGATTGAAACCACTTTTTCTGCCTGGCTTGAATGTTAAATATTTTCCACCCATCGCCCGAATGGCAATTTCCATACCACGATCTTTATCAAAAACAACAGTTGTCGGCTTAAATTTTTGTGCTTGTGCTAACAAAAAGCCGAGTAACACGGTTTTACCCGAACCAGATTGTCCGATAAGCGCGGTATTACCAAGTAAACGTTTATCTGTTGAGTCCTCTTCAAGTTTGGAGGCATGAAAATTGAAATAAAGCGGCGTTTTACTGGTTGTTTTAAGAATTGTGACGGCTGGTCCCCATGGGTTGCCAGTGGGTTTTCCTGACATAAAGTTATGAAAAGATGAAAATGATAAAAAGTTCAATGATGTAATCGGAGCAGGACGCGGTCTCCATTTCCAATTGCCAGGAAGTTGTGCCCAATAGCCAGCCTCTATTGCTAAGTCTACAGGTTTGGGTAGTACCGCAACATCTAGTAATGCTGCACTTGCTTTGGCCATATGGTCGCGAACTTGTTGAATTGTATCACCATAGATCGTCAATGTGCAGTGATGTTCTCCCATGACAAAATGCCCACTGATAAGCTGGTTTAGTGCTTCATCAATTTGTTCAATTTGGCTCGTTGCCACATCTCGTGCATCAATCAGATTACGCTGATGCCGTTGTAAATAATCTTTAGCAGCATGTCGGGAGAGCACCGAAAAGCTCTGTGTCAATACGAACTCGAAGTCACTTTCCAACAAAACATTCAATTGTCCTGGTTTGGTTGTTGCATCATATTCTTTAATTTCCAGCATTCCAAATCGACGCATTCCACTGGTTGTTCGCAGTTCACCAAGAGCGCCCCATTTTGAGAAAAAAGGTCGATTGACAGACATATAGTCAGCAAAACGGTCATGGCAAATTGGCATAGGGCGATATTCACCATTGACAAGCATTCCAAGGAATTCAAGTGCAGAAGAATAAACATGCCCATTTTTTTCATAAGCACCAAGAAGTTCTGCACCGTAACGGTTTAAAGATTGGCCTAAAGTACGATTGATGTCATTGAGTTCTTTGATACATGTGTCTTGTCGCATCTTTTTTTGATCAAGCGTTTCACGTTCATGTTTAGAAAAGAACGACATAATTTTATCCGCTATCGGTTGAAAAATGACAGTCAGATATAAATCATTGACCATCAAATTATAACCAGTAAAGCTTTGTCGATATTTTTCATCAAGTTGATAGCAAAACATTTGATCAAATGTTGAATCAGGATATTCATAAACACGGCGGCGCACAATATGCGTCCAAAATGATAAATTGGCTGATGCAAGACCCCGTAGAGTATTGTTAAGCTCTTTTATCCATTGAAAAATATCTTCTTCTGAAGCGCTTTGATGCGAACGCCCGTCAATTTTCCAAATTGACAAATATTCCGCATTTTTAGTAGAAATAATCGTATCTGTAATATGATGTGAATAAGGCAGAAACAGGCTTACAGGTGTCTCTGATGCAAGGCGTTTGCTGCTTTCAACAGCTGTCATGCTTTATCTCCTTTTACTATAATCAGAGGGACTATAACTTGATGCGCCCCAAAAACCTTTGTTGCGATTGCGAAATTTAGTATCGATCCATAACCACCAGATACGAAACGCCTTATCATCGTTTTTAGTAATTTGCACCATAATAAACCATAATGGAGGTGCTATAATCCACAAAAAGATACTTACTGTCATAGCAATAACAGCAACCCCCATAACCATAACGATAAATGGCATCATGGGAACACCCCATATCGTTGGAACACGTGTTGCTCCCTTGAATAGGGGGAATTCTTTTTTTTCTTGCGATTTCATGGAATGTTCTCGTCACTGGAGGTGAAATAATATGTGGCTAATATAAAAAGCTGCACCAGCAATAATGACACTGAATGCCCATCGCATAAATGTAGCTCTTGCGATAATGCGAAATATATAAATAAGCAAAAGTAACAAAAGAATGATAGCAGCAACGATAGGAATAATTATACTTAATCCATATTGCATCCCTATGAAAACATTTAAACTCTTTGTTTCCGTCTGAGCATATGCAGATTGAGTTATTAATAACGCAATAAAAGTTATAAAAATAGCACTAATCTTACATATTTTTGATTGAAGCGTATTTAATCGTTTCATATCTTTTATCCCCTTTTAATTAAAGTTGCTATAAATAATATTCCTTTTTTCGTAGTATGAGCGATATTATTACTGGTACAAATCTATAATCAACGAATATTAAAAACATTACGTATTATACTAATTTATGCTTTACCTGTAAATAGCAGTGTAGCAAGTTGGGTTGCCGAGCCAGCAATGACAACGCCGATTGCCCACCGTACAAACGTATCTTTTCCTATGTAGCGGCCTGCGTAACCAATTGCTAAGCACAAAAGTATCACGGCAGCAGCAACAGGAATAATATTGGTAATAAGATCTGTTTTTAGAGCATTTAGAGCTTTTTCAGCAGGAGCTAATTTTGCATTTGCATATGCAGACTGTGTTATAAAAAACGCAATTATAGCTGTAGAATTTACTATGATTCTGTTGTTATTTTGTGTTTGGACATTAATTAATTTTTGCATATTTCTCTCATTAAGGTTATAGATAACATTTTGTATCATAGTTGCTATCTTTAGTTTTAACTAACTGTACCTGTGAATAACAGCTTCGCAAGTTGGGTTGCTGATCCAGCGATGATAACACCGATTGCCCATCGTATAAATGTATCTCTTTCAATGTAACGTCCTGCGTAACCAATTGCTAAGCACAAAAGTATAACGGCAGCAGCAACAGGAATAATATTGGTAATAAGGTCTGTTTGTAGAGCTGTTAAAGCGTCTTTAGCATTCTTTATTTCTGCATATGCGGGATACGTTATAAAAAACGCAGCTATAGTCGCAGAAATTACAATGATTCTGTTGTTATTTTTTGATTGAAGGTTGATTAGTTTTTGCATATTTTACTCTTATTAAAGTTTCATGAATGCTTTGTATTTCTATCATAAATGGAATAGAATTTTGCCATATTAATAATTATTAGATGCAATTTCATCTTAAAAACATTTTGTATTATACTTATTCACACAACACCTGTAAATAGCAGTGTAGCAAGTTGGGTTGCTGATCCAGCAATGATAACACCGATTGCCCATCGTATAAATGTATCCTTTTCGATGTAGCGCCCTGCATAGAGAATGGCTAAGCATAAAAGTATAACAGCAGCAGCAATAGGGATAATGTTTTTAATGAGGTCGTTCTGTAAAGCCTCCAAAGCAGTTTTTGCATTTGTTAATTTTACTTGAGCATATACAGAATTGCTCATAAAAAATATAATTAAAGTTGCAGAAATTTTAATATTTTTATTTCTAACTATTGTTTGAAGGGTATTTGGTTGTCTCATATTGTTTGTCTCAATTTAGATTTCTCTTTAGAATAAAAAGATATTTTATACTGAATGACTTTAATATTCATTCTCATTACGCGCCTGTGAATAACATATTTGCAAGTTGGGTTGCTGAACCAGCGATAACAACACCGATTGCCCATCGTACGAATGTATCTTTTCCGATGTAGCGTCCTGCATAAGCAATTGCTAAGCACAAAAGTATCACGGCAGCAGCAAGAGGGATAATCGCTTTCAAGTCTGTTTGGAGAGCAGTTAAAGCTTTATTGGCAGGATCTAAAACTACTGCTTGGGCTAACACAGGATTGGCCATAAAAAATACAGTTAAAGCTGCAGAGGTTTTAGTAGCTTTATTCCGAATTATTGTTTGAAGAACTTTTGATTTTTTCATATTGTTTATCTCAATTTAAATTTCGCTTTAGGATAAAAAGATATTTTATACAGCATGACTTTAATAGTCATTTTTATTACGCGCTTTTGAATAACATATTTGCAAGTTCAGCTGCTGAACCCGCGATAACGACACCAATTGCCCACCGTACGAATGTATCTTTTCCGATGTAGCGTCCTGCATAACCAATTGCTAAACACAAAAGTATCACGGCAGCAGCAATGGGGATAATATCTTTCAAGTCTTTTTGGAGCGCTTTTAAAGCGTTGTCTGCAGGAGTTAAAACTACTGCTTGGGCTAACACAGGATTGGCCATAAAAAATACAGTTAAAGCTGCAGAGGTTTTAGTAGTTTTATTCCAAATCATTGTTTGAAGAGTTTTTAATTGTTTCATATTGCTTATTCCAATTTAGATTACAGTTGGTATTAATCTCTTTTTTGATATAGTTTGTTATTTCACTAAATAAAAATACAGAAATCTCAGTTTCTTTTTATAATAGAGACACTTCGTGTTTAATAAGATTTATCAGGCGTTTTTAAATAACAACCCAGCAAGTTCAGCTGCGAACCAGCGATAACGACCCCGATTGCCCACCGTACGAATGTATCTTTTCCAATGTAGCGCCCTGCGTAAGCAATTGCTAAGCACAAAAGTATCACGGCAGCGGCGATAGGGATAATTTCTTTCAAGTCGTTTTGGAGCGCTTTTAAAGCTGTATCTGCGTTTTTCAAACCTTGTGCTGCTTGAGCCCATACGGAATTGTTCATAAAAAATACAGTTAAAGCTGCGGAGGCTGCGGTAATTTTATTATTATTATCGTTCAATTGAAAATTGATTAATGTCCTCATATTGTTCAACCTTATCAAATTGCATTTGGCGTAAGTGGTTTTTCCATGAAATAAGGAATAATTTTATTGATGTGAAATAAAAGCAGAGAAACCTAAATTTCTTTTTTACGAAAGAAGCATTTCATGTTTCAAAAGATTTATTAGTTGGGTTTAAATAATAAACTAGCAAGTTCAGTTGCTGAACCAGCGATAACGACACCGATTGCCCACCGTACAAATGTGTCTTTTCCGATATAGCGCCCTGCATAACCAATTGCTAAGCACAAAAGTATTACGGCAGCAGCGATAGGGATAATCGTTTTTAAATCTGTTTGAAGCAGTCCTAAAGCTTTTTTTGCAGGATCTAAACCCGTTGCTTGAGCGAATACAGGATTGATCATAAAAAATACAGTTAAAGCTGCAGAAAATGCAGCAATTTTATTACGAGCTGTTGTGTGAAGAATATTTAATTGTTTCATGTTCTTTATCCTGATTAAGATTAAAACTCCCACAAATGACCCCTCGTTCATGAAGAAACTTAAAGAGATATTTTGGATCAGCCCAAGTTCTTAGTTTTCCTCTTTGTGTAAGTAACGTATATTTATTTGGTTTTCCGGTGATTGGATCATCGGAAATAAACGTGAAATACCATTCTCTTTCTGAAAGCATCACGACTGTAATCTCACGTGCTGCTTTTTGACTAAATGCCATATCAACGCTGTTTTGTTCTATCATTTTCATTATTTTTGCCCTCAATTAGAAGAGATTTTTTTCAATCTTACTAATTAGAGCTTTAACATTTTCTTATCTACCTTTCATTATAATATCCTATCAAAATTCTGGGTTTTCGTGAAAATATCAATCATCACTCAGCGATTTTCTTGATGAAGAAAAATCTTCAGCTGAAAAAGCATCGTGGGCGCTACTTTCTTTATGTGTAAATGCATCTTCCTCTCCTTTTGAAGAGAGAGGAAGAGAATCTACTTTAGTTGTCTGTTCCGGTTCTTCTTTTTTTAGCTTTACAGGCTCCTGCAAGTCTTCATTTCCTCGTACAGCAGCTTTTACTCCAATATATGAAGTAATTTTCTGTATAGAGGCGCTGTTTGAGTTTTCTGTATTGTAAAAATTCAGCACAGACTGCAAAGTCGCTTTTTCCAAGATGCACTTTGATGTTGTTTGTTTATAGCAGTAAGTTAAAGCGCTTTGTACAACTGTAATATTTCTGCAAAAATCAAACGCATCAAAAAGAGAAAACAATTTCACATTTACAACATCAATTTGCCCTAAAATTATGTTAAAATTATGTTCACTCTGTTTAGCTGTTGCGATTGTTTCTTTAAACTGAGATGATTGATAGAACAAGTTATCTTTATCATCTGTTACATAGACATTGTCCTGCGTTTCTTGTTCGGCAACAACTGAAAATGTCATGGGAGGCATATTGGATATGTATGCAGCAGCAAAAAATGTGAAATCTGGGACAATCATTAGCAATACACCTTATTATGAAGAATTTTATTAATACAAATACTAATTCTGTATTGTGCTTTTTCTCGTTGTCTTTTGATTTTATAAATTTGCAGAATGAGATTGTTTAGCTTAGAATATTCCTTGTGATTATTGCTTTGTTCTCTTCTAAGAATATTTCTAATATATGCGAATATCCAACCAACGAGATAAAAGTGTGGAATAAAATAGAGCACATTACGCCAACCAATATTATTGGAATCACGAAGAAAGGCACTGCTTTTAAAAAATAATAATCTTTGATGATGTATTGAAGCTGCTTGTTTTATATAATTCTCTAGTTGCAAAAATCTTTTCAAAAAAAATTTATACGAAGTAAAAAGCCGTTGTGTATGAGGGGAGGTTTTCTTGTCATAATGAACTACACCATCATTATACAGAGAGGACTTGTTCTTTGTTGCGTATTGCCATAACTTATAGAGTGACGATTTATATTTACTTTTGACTACTGATTCATGAGAGTCAGAGAGGTGTGATGGTGTTTGAGCACTGCATTTAGCAGTTCCAGCGATTGAGCTGAAAAAAGATGCAGTGGCGGTAATTGATATACCAATAAACAGTTCTTTGTGGCTCAAAGCACATCTCCGTCAAAGTGATATATGTATCGTAATTTTAATTTCGATAATAAATAGACAAAAATTGTCTATGATTGTGTTAAAAATATGGCAATAAAAAATTCTTTTTTGCAAGGGGAGTAATCAAGGTGAATGATCTCAAGAATATGAATTTTGATGAACTACAAGAGATGCGTACACAAATCGATGTGGAATTAAAAAAACGGCAAGCAAAGGAAAAGCAAAATGCGCGACGAAAAATTCTTGAAATTGCTAATGCCCATGGAATTGATATCGCTGATCTTGTGAGCAAAGAGCGCCATTATAGAAATCCCAATAACCAATGGGAATTATGGAATGGGCGTGGACGTAGACCTAAGTGGATTAAAGAGTGGTTGGAGAATGGGTATACACTTGATGAACTCGAAGTAACGTAACACGTGTGTGATCTTTACAAGATAAGGGAATACCAAAGAATGTAAATGCAAGAAGTATGCTCTTTTGGGTAATTTGATTGTATAAACATACTGAACGAATATATTAAAATATTGAGTTACCAAATACAATGATAGGGAGCGTGAAAAAGTTTATTTAAATGCAAAAGGTCTTGTTGTTATAATCTGGCAAGCATAATGATGATGCCAGATTGGAATATTGTAATTGCTTTTGGCATTTGAGAGAGGGGGATATTTTACTTCTTTTTATCGTTTCATTAACGTTGATCTTTTTAGTCTATGTAAATAAAGAGTTTTATTGATTATTTACAAAAATGGTCGAAATGAGAATAATTTATTGCATAGAGATTTTAACTCAATATGTAAAATGATACTTTTATCAATTAATATGTTAATAAATTAGCATACTTATATTTTTGAAATACTGTTCTGTAGAACAAGCCTGATGTTATAGATTTTGTTTGGTCTTTTTTCTGTAAGATTATATACGAGGCATTTACTTTATTTATCGTTCGTTTAGTTGAGATGAGTGAGTATATAGAAAAATGGAAAATTTCTATGGCTGTTATGGGTTTTATAGAATTTATGACATATTTCTGAGCGTTTGTGATTAAAATTCATTTATGAGCGTTTATGAATAATGAATAAAGAGCGTATTTGAAAATAAAAGGATTGGATCATTTCTATTGCGGTTTATCTTCTTTTATGGTGTGAAATAGGGGGTGATATGCAGGTTTACAATTGTGTATGATGGTATAGAGTACGGAAAACTTTGTTATATATTGGAATATTTTTTCTAAAGTCGTGTGGTATTTCCACAATAAGTTAAAGAGTTTGTCTGAGAAGCAGAATGCCCCAAACGGAATACATTTATGTTTCCAATTTACGCACTTTTTTAAAAGAAAAATTTTTCAATGCAACTAAGCTTATTTTATAGCGCTTTTCGTGAATAGTATAACGTAAAAGTTCCTATGATCATATAAAATCCATTGTACAGCACCATTTGTACTTCAATAAAAAGTGTAAGCCGGCGTCCTTATACACTTTACTCGCCTCCAATGTTGCTAAAGTCCTTAGTTCTCGAGAGGGGGAGACTTTTTGTTGCTTTGTTTAATTGTTTTTATTTATACGACACTTTCGCTTGTGATGTGCAAGCGAATGATTTTGATTGCTTCAATATGAGAGAGATTTGAAATAAGGGTATTTTATGATCTTTAGATTTCTCACTCAATATGAGAACAATGAACTTATTATTATAAATAAAAGTGTTGTGTGCTAAAAAGTCTTGTTTATTTTGTTATGCCGTGAGATGGCTTCTTTTAAGGTGTGGTGATATAAGGTAACCTCTTTGAGACATTAAACGTTTTTTCAGTGCATGGTGAATATTCTTAGAATGTAGCTTGCTTGTCGAGTTTTATATTAAATGAAATATGGGAGGAGGAAGTCAAGAAAAAATTACTCGACAGGAATCCGGTTTGTAAACAGATTGGATGAGATAGGAATTTTTTGTTCTTTGAAGGAGGAAGGCAAAGGTTGTAAAAAAAGTGAAATAGTATGAATTTTTGCTTAAAGTGGGAAGCCGTGTAGAAGACGTGGAGCATTTGGAGAGAGTCCGGCAGCTTCTTGAATGAAGTATTTTTTTATTTTTGGTGCTTGATTAATGATTCCAAGTCCGGTATCGCGGAGCATCCGTAAAAGAAGGCTATCATTAGAAAAGAGTTTATTAAGCCAATCATTGCTTAAAGCCATACGGACAATTTCAAAACGTCTCCAGCTTTGATAGCGCTCTAAAGCCGTGAGGGAGCCAATGTCAAGACCTAGTCGTGCTGTTTCAATAATCACTTCAGCCAGCGCAGCGCTATCGCGTAATCCTAAATTGAGTCCTTGTCCTGCAATGGGGTGGATGGTATGGGCGGCATCGCCAATGAGAGCAAAACGTGGTTTAACGCATTGACGTGTTAAAGAAAGACTCAAAGGAAAAGCTTGACGTTCGCCATCCCAAGAGAGTTTGCCTAATCGATGGCCAATGCGTTTTTCGAGTTCTGTTTCAAAAATAAGTGCATCAGCTTTGAGATAATATTGCGCAGTTTTATGATCTTCATTCCACACAATGGCGGATCGGTTGCCTTTGAGAGGGAGAAGAGCAAAAGGACCGGCAGGTAAAAAATGTTGAATTGCTTGACCATTATGGGGTTTTTCATGTTCAACTGTGCAGATGATTGCTGTTTGTTTATAGGGATGAGAAAAGTTTTTAAGATCTGCTTTTTGGCGTAATTTCGAATGGGCTCCGTCAGCTGCAATAAGCAATTTTGTTTGCCAAACCTCTTCATTATTTAAAGTGACGGTTGTATGTTGGTCTTCTTGATGAAAATCAATGACACGGGTGTTTGTAATAACAGGGATATTGAGATCTTTGACACGTTTTTTTAAAGTGTTGATGAGTTCTCTATGCTCTACCATAGCAGCAAAGGGCTCGCCGGGATTAATGTCGCCTTCAAAGGTTAAAAGAGTGGGTTTGACAGGATCATTTGTGCTTGTATCTGTGATGATCATTGAATGAATGGGTTGCGCATAGGGTTTTATAGATTCCCAACATTGTAATTGTTTTAACATACGAATAGAAGCAGCAGCAAGGGCAATGGTTCGTATGTTAGAAGCAGGGGTATCTCCTTGTGGAGCAGCATCAACGATTTTTATTTTCAGATTAGGGGCTGTTTGCTTGAGTGCTATCGCTAGGGTTAAACCGACAGCTGCCCCCCCTGCAATGAGCAGATCACATTGTTTAGTTTTATGAGATTTAATTTTTTTATTGGGTTGTACGTTTTTATTGCGATTAGAACACACAATACTTCTTCCATTGTTTATAGTTTGCTTTCTTTTAAAAAGAATATCTTTTTACATTGCCTAAAATATCTTAATTTTTACTTTTCTCTCTGCTTTACAAGAACGAGGTTTCTTTTTGGCGCCAATCTGATGACGGATTGGTTTTTCAGAGTTTTTCTGCTTAATCATTTATGTGATTCATCTTACAGATTTATCGGATAAGCTTTTTTGAATATTCCTCTTCAATTCTTTTTACACTTGGTTGATAAAAAAGAAAACTAAAAATAAACAAAGATGGTCGTGTATTTTTTAAGTTGTGTGAGTTACTTCAGTATGCCTGTCCTGAAGGGAGTATTTAGTTAGTATGATAGATAAAAAATTGTGGTCATTCGTGATGGTTAAAACAGTATTCATATTTTGCCGTTATCATGATGTAGCATAAAAAATATTATTTGTTTAGGAAGGTGCCTATAGGACCCATGTGACATTTTAACACATGAGGTGTTTTTTGGTTGATCGTGTGATAAATATCTTGGGAGAGCTTTTTGTGTGCCTTATGAAGGATAGTCTCTTAGGGTGGTGATATATGAGTGATATGAAGTGGTTAGAAGGTAGAACGCGCTAGATAAGACGTCGGATTGTTTACAGGCTATTTGTTTACAGATCGGTACAGAGTTTTAAGCTTCATCCTTTTTTAAGAGAGAGGGAGTTATAACTCTTTAAAATATGAAAGTTTTGTATTTGGAATTGATAGATGCACCGAAGTTCTTCTCCTTATGATTCATTAGAAGTGCGAAATTCTCAAGGTTCGCGTCTTATTGAGATGTTTTTACGTCAGATAGGGGTATTTATTGGGCTTGGGCTTTTGGGCTTTATTATTTTTTGTGTGTTTGCTTTGGCGACGTGGAATGTTGAGGATCCATCTTTAACCCATGCAAGTACAAATGAGGTTACAAACCTTATGGGGTGGATGGGGGCAATTTTTTCAGATTTTATTATGCAGTTTTTTGGCTTGGCAAGTCTTTCTGTTTTGTTGCCACCGTTATTTTGGTCTTTTCTCTTGTTGGCGCAAAAGAATATCTACAATTTGACTTTGCGCTTTTTTTTATGGGTGCTATCAACGATTTGTTTTTTAATTGCTTTTGCCCTTATGTCACCTGTTGCTTCTTTTACTTATTGGCCATTGCCAATGGGATTGGGAGGGGTTTTAGGAGATAAAGTTTTAAGTGTTGCTTCTTCAGTCTTTCCTCTTTTTCTTTCTCCTCCTTACACGGTGTTTTTCAGTGTTGTTTTTATTCTTTTAGGTTTTTTCACCGCTGCTTTTGCTGGTAATGTGATATGGCGGCGTCGAACAAAGAAAAGAAAAGAAAAAAGCATTCCAAAAGACGAAATCGTTAATCCAGTCTTTGAGTTGGAAGAAGATACGGAATATGCCGCAGAGGAGGATCGTGAAAATCATGGTTTTTTTGCGACAACTTGTGGCGCTCTTTTGCATCTTTTTTATTTTTTACAAGCACGTTTTTTTCGTTTATTCTGTTTCAAAAGGCGTTTTCAGAGTAAAGGGCAAGGAAAGCCATTTGATCGGATTGAGCCAACTTTTTTAGGTGAAAAAGTAAAGTGTGAGGAAAATCAAAATAAAGCCTATATTTCTCCTGTTAAAAATCGAAAGTCTTTAACAGCTTCTTCAAAGGGTGGTTTTGTTCTTCCTCTTGTAGATTATCTTTCGGTTCCACCACCGTCTGTTAAGGATGCAAAACTTTCTCCTGCTATTTTAAGAGCAAATTCTCAGGAGCTTGAAGGGGTTTTGTTAGATTTTGGGGTCAAAGGAAAAATTATAGATGCTTGTCCTGGACCGGTGGTAACTTTGTATGAATTTGAACCGGCTGCAGGCATTAAATCTTCCCGTATCATTGGTTTGGCAGATGATATTGCACGCTCGATGCGTGCGATTTCGGCGCGTGTTGCGGTGGTTCCAGGACGTAATGTTATTGGAATAGAATTGCCTAATGCAAAGCGTGAGATGGTTTATTTACGAGAAATGTTGCAGGCGCAAGAATTTATTGACAGCAAAGCCAAGTTAGGACTTGCTTTGGGTAAGACAATCGGGGGGGAAGCTGTTGTTGCAGATTTAGCAAAAATGCCCCATCTTTTGGTTGCTGGTACAACAGGATCGGGAAAGTCTGTTGCTATCAATACAATGATTTTATCATTGCTTTATCGTATGACACCTGAACAATGTCGTCTCATTATGGTGGACCCGAAAATGCTTGAGCTTTCGGTTTATGATGGCATTCCCCATTTATTAACACCCGTGGTGACAGATCCTAAAAAAGCCGTGATTGCTTTAAAGTGGGCTGTTCGTGAAATGGAAGAACGCTATAGTAAAATGTCAAAACTAGGCGTTCGTAATATTGATGGGTTTAATGCACGTCTTAGGGAAGCTGCAAGTCAGGGAGAGACAATGGTGCGGACAATTCAAGTTGGATTTGATCGCGAGACCGGTGAGCCTCTTTATGAAACGGAAACACTTGATTTTAGTCCTATGCCCTATATTGTTGTCATTATTGATGAAATGGCTGATTTGATGATGGTTGCTGGTAAAGACATTGAAGGCGCGGTTCAACGCTTGGCACAAATGGCACGTGCTGCCGGTATCCACGTGATTATGGCGACACAGCGTCCTTCCGTCGATGTTATTACTGGGACGATCAAAGCCAATTTTCCTACACGTATTTCTTTTTCTGTGAGTTCAAAAATTGATAGCCGAACAATTTTAGGTGAACAGGGGGCCGAGCAATTATTGGGACAAGGAGATATGCTCTTTATGATGGGAGGAGGACGTATTCAACGTGTGCATGGTCCTTTTGTTGCGGATGATGAAGTGGAGCAGGTTGTTGCGCATCTCAAAGCGCAAGCACGACCTGATTATTTGGAAACAATTACGCAAGAAGTTGAAGAGGATGGTGCTGATGTTTCTTTGGCTTCTCCTTCAGAAGATGATCCCTATAGTCAAGCTGTTGCTATTGTGCTTCGTGATCGTAAGGCTTCGACTTCTTATATTCAACGCCGTTTAGGCATTGGTTATAATCGTGCTGCGACACTGATTGAGAGGATGGAAGAAGAAGGTATCATTAGTCCAGCAAATCACGCAGGGAAACGAGAAATTTTAGTGCCTGCTGAAGAAGAGCGCTTTTGAAAAATCTTTATAGTTGTTTTTTATAATATCTTATAAAACAAGTGTTTGTTTACTGTATCGTAGAAAGTCTGCATTTTCATACACCAGTTCTCGATTTGCGATAGCTCCTTGGCACTTGGAACTCTTTATAAGGGGATTCTTTATCTTATATAACTTTTATCCACACACCAACCTTGCTTGTAATGTGCAAGCAAATGATTTGAGTTGATTCAATATGAGAGAGTATGTGATGAAAGAATCTTATTGTATTTGGCGTTATGATTTAAGTTAAAAAGATAAATTATTATAAATCAATATCTTGGTATAAAATAATGTTATTGCGAATGTAGGGGTGTAAAAGCATGTAAGACTTGATATTTAAGTGTCTTTTTAAGTGCGCTCTAAATATTTAGGGCAAGGCTGATCTGTCGAGTCTTAATATAAATGAATTATATGGGGTGGGAAGCTAAGTGAAATTTGCTAAACTCCAAACTGTTTACAGAGCGGTTGTGGTGAAAATTTTTATTCTTTTGGGTGAGAAGGAAGTCAAAAAAGTATTTTTGATACTTAAAAGAGCTTTCAGGTTTGCGAGTAATATGTTTAGTCCTTAATCCATTATGTCTTGACTATAATTTATGTTGCTTCATAGATTAGGGGTGGAAAAGAATATATTATGCGTTTAGAAAAGCAGGAAATTTGGATGCTTTCGGAAACTTAAACGCAGACTGATTATTTGGAAACGATACCGCAAAAAATAAAAAAGGATGTTTCTTTAGCTTTTTCTTTAGCAGATGATTCCTATTGTCAAGCTGTTGCTATTATGCTTCGTGATCGTAAGGCTTCAACTTCTTATATTCAATGTCGTTTAGGCATTGGTTATAACCGTGACGCCACATTGATCGAAAGGATAGAAGAAGAAGGCATTATTAGTCCAGCTAATGATATGGGTAAGCGAAAAGTGTTGGAGATTGTCGAAGAAGAATACTTTTAAAAATCTTTTGATATTTTTTTCAAACAATATCTTTATCTTATAAAGAAGGGTATTTATTCGTCGTTGATCACTTAAGTTATGAATTATAAGGTCAATTAAGTATTGCTTGGGAGCATTTTTTATGAAAACGTCTTTTTTACCGCAAAGAAGAGTCTTTGGGTTAGTGGGAATTATTATCTTTTGGTGTTTAACTGTTCCTGTTTTTTCGCAAGCATCTAATAAAGTGATAAAGGCGCAAAATGTTGTGAATCACTTTGCGGCAATCAAAACAATGACAGGTGATTTTATTCAGTTTAGTCCAAAGGGAAAAATGTCTCAGGGGACATTTTATTTAGAGCGCCCAGGGAAAATTCGTTTCATTTACAAAAAAATGCCTTTACAGATTATTTCAGATGGCCAATTTGTAGGTATTAACAATCGGGCTTTGAATACTTGGAACTTTTCACAACTTTCGCAAACGCCAATGAAATTTTTGTTGGATGATAAAATTGATGTATCTTCTGGGCGCTTGTTCGCATTTCGCGAAGATCCAGGGGCTGTAACGATTGTTCTGCGTGATAAAACGATTGGGGCAGGGCAAATAAGAATGGTTTTTGATTCTAAAGGCTCTGCTTTGCGACAGTGGACAATTGTTGACCAACAAAATTTGGAAACTACTGTGCAGATTATGAATGTGCGGACAGACGTCCGGTTCGCTAATGGGATGTTCACACTTCCTTCGAAGAAATGAAGAAAGAGTGTTACGTCATTGGGATTAAAACAAATGTTCTTTCGTATTGCAACTTGGAATATTAATTCTATTCGTTTGCGTCTTGCACAGGTTTTTCAGTATTTGGATCTCTTTTCCGTAGATGTTTTGTGTCTACAGGAAACAAAATGTCCAGATGCTTTATTTCCAGTGGAGGCTTTTGAAGCAGCGGGTTATAAGCATATCGCATTGAGTGGACAAAAATCTTATAACGGGGTGGCTATTGTTTCTCGTTTGCCTTTTAAAAAGGTAGAAAAGCGTTTCTTTTGCCAAAACCAAGATTGTCGCTATATCTCAGTTATTGTGGAAGCCCATGGGAGAAGCTTGCGGATTCATAATTTTTATGTTCCTGCTGGGGGAGATATTCCAGATGCTGATGTGAATGAAAAATTTCGTCATAAGCTTGATTTTTTAGAAGAAATGTCTTCCATACGTGCGGATCAAGGAGATGGTCTTTCTTCTCTTTTGGTGGGCGATTTAAATATTGCTCCTTTGGCAGAGGATGTTTGGTCTCATCAGCAATTGTTGAAGGTTGTAAGCCATACTCCTATTGAAACCGAGCGTTTACAGGATTTGTGTTGTCAAGGTGGATGGGTTGATCTGATGCGGTTGCATATTCCTGCTCCTACCAAGCTTTATACATGGTGGAGTTATCGTGCACGCGATTGGGCATTTACCGATTATGGGCGGCGGCTTGATCATGTTTGGTCTTCTCCTGATTTAGCACCTTTTGTTGTAGATCTTTCGATTTTTCGTGATGCGCGCGGATGGGAACGCCCTTCAGATCATATTCCTGTGCAAACTGTATTTGATTTTTCACGTCAAGTTTGAAATAAGAGGTAAATAAAGTATTAATATTAAATAATGATTCTGAAAGAATGCGGGAGACTAGATGTATATCAGAAATCTCAAAAGGGGCGCTTCTCGTGGATTACTTTCTAGTGTCTTGTTGTGGTTGCTTTTGTCAGGATGTATGGTTGGTCCCAATTACCAGAAAACATCTTTTCGTGTTCCAGCAGTTTGGGGAGAAAAATCTGCACAGACTGCAGGACAGCCAGTTGCGCTTGCCGGATGGTGGCGGCGTTTGAATGACCCTGTTCTAGATGCATTAATGGATTATGCGATTTCTGGAAATAATAATGTTGCTGTTGCCAAAGCTCGGGTACGTGAGGCGCGTGCGAGTTTAGGACAGGTTGTGGGAACTCTTTTGCCAAATGTGTCCAATTCAATTTCAGGAACTCGTAGTCATTCTGCACAGTCTGATGCATTGTTAAACCAATACCGTAGTGGTTTTGATGCAAGCTGGGAGCTTGATTTTTTTGGTGGGCATAAACGAGCGGTTGAAGCAGCACGTTATGGTCTTGATGCGGCTGTGGAAGATATGCGTGCTACCATGGTGACATTGCTAGGAGATGTGGCAACAAATTATGTACAAATGCGTGGTTGGCAACAGAAATTGTTGATTGTGCGTCAAATTGCTGTATCACAACGTAAAACCTATGAATTGATGCGTGCTAGATTAACAGCTGGTGATGTTTCTGAGCTCGATGTTTCAAATGCGCAAGCACAAATGGCAAATACAGAAGCAGATATATCACAGATGGAAGCGAATTTAGCAATGAGCGTTCATCGCCTTTCTGTCTTAATTGGTCGTGTGCCTACGGCATTGAAGGCTCTTTTACAAAAAAATGCTAACCATGCAAAGATTCCACAACCGCGCTGGCCGATACCAGCAGGAATTCCAGCTGATATTTTGTTAACACGTCCGGATTTACGACGGGCAGAGCGTCAATATGCGCAAGCGACAGCGCGGATTGGTCAACGTGAAGCAGATCGCTATCCATCACTTACTTTAACAGGTAATATTTCGACAGCCGCAACTGCGATAGATCAGTTATGGAAAAATTCAACGATTGGCTGGTCTTTTGGACCTGGTCTTCGTTTTCCTTTTTTTAATGGAGGTCAGGTTGAGGCTTCTATTGCTGTTGCGCGTGCACAGCGTGATCAAGCTTTTATTACTTATCGGGCTGCTGTGTTGGGAGCTTTAGAAGATGTAGAAAATGCGTTGGTAAGATTAACGAAGGAACATCAACGCTTAGAAAAGCTAATCGTTGCGAATAAAGCTTCTCTTCATTCCTTAAAACTTTCACGGAGCCTTTTTGAGAATGGAAATACCAGTTTTCTTGAATTGTTAAATGCTGATCGCTCTTATTATTCTGCACAAATGGCACTTAAAGATAGCCGTGTTTCTTTGGTTACACAATATATCACGTTGATGAAAGCATTGGGGGGGGGCTGGGATGGCGTTGTTGATGTATCACGTCCGGAAGTCGTTGATGGTGTACCTCGTTCGCGTGCAAAGGTAGGGAAATGAAAAAAAACTTACTCAAAAATTTCATTACAAAACACAAAAAACTTTCCTTCTTTTTAACTGCTATATTTCTCATTCTCTTGTTTTTATGGTTGCGTTCTGTTTTTTTTTGGAACATCTACTCCAACTTATATAACAGCGGTGGTGAAGCGTGGGGATATTGAGGAAAGTGTTTTAGCTTCTGGTCTTGTACGTCCTTACCGGTTGGTGGCTGTTGGTGCGCGAGCAACAGGGCGTGTGGTGTCAATGCATGTTTCCCCTGGGAGTGTTGTGAAAGAAGGCGATCTCTTAGCAGAAATTGATCCTACAGATCAGGAAAATGATTTAAAAAGAAAAAAAGCAGCATTATCGCATTATTATGCGAGTTTGGTAGAACAAGAAGCCTATCTTTCTCTTGCACAGAAAAATTTAGAGCGTCAGAAAAAAATGATCGAATCGCGTGCAATTTCAAAAGCTAATCTTGATGATGCAGTGACACAGGTGAAAATACGCGAGGCGCAAATTGAACAACTTCGTCAGCAGATTGTGCAAGCACAAATTGATGTGGAGAGTGCAGAGGTTAATTTAGGTTATACACGCATCACAGCCCCTTCAGCGGGAACGGTTTTGGCAACAGTTGTGGAAGAAGGGCAGAATGTGAATGCGGTTCAGTCGGCGCCAACAATTGTTATTTTGGGTGATTTATCAAAGATGACGATTAAGGCGCAAATCTCAGAAGCAGATGTTCTTAAAGTCCGAGCTGGACAACCACTTTATTTTACAGTTCTAGGTAATTCACAGCGTCGTTATGAAGGCGTTTTAGAAAAAGTAGAGCCGGCTCCTGAAACAATTCGTGCTGATGTGAGTATTAATCCTGGTATGGTGAGTGGTTCTAGTGCTTTAATCTCATCGGCTATTTATTATAACGGAATTCTACATGTTGATAATGCGGACAATTTTTTGCGAACCTATATGACTGCTCAAGTTCATATTATCTTAGGGCGCGCACAGAATGTCTTGTTGGTTCCAAGTAATGCTTTACGCGATGAGACAAAAGAGCGTAAAGCATGGGTTTCTGTTTTGGTGGGGGAAAATAAGTTGGTTACTAAACAGGTGAGCGTTGGGTTGAATAATAAGGTTATGGCAGAGATTATTTCAGGACTTAACGAGGGTGATGTCGTCGTCACCAGTTCGTCTGATGGAGTGATGCCCGAGTCTTCTAACATGCATAGCGAAGACGAGAGTTAAAGCATGAGTACAAATCAAGCAGATGCTGTCTTCGTCTTGGAAAATATTGTGCGCAAATTTCCTGCGGGCGAAGCGTTTGTTACCGTTTTGAAAAACATCAATCTTACCATTAAACGTGGTGAAATGGTGGCAATTGTAGGTGCTTCCGGTTCAGGTAAATCTACCTTGATGAATATTTTAGGCTGTCTTGACCGTCCAACTTCTGGCCGTTATTGGATCTCTGGTAAAGAAATAGCTTCCCTTTCTGCGGATGAATTGTCGGCTTTGCGACGTAATCATTTTGGTTTTATTTTTCAGCGTTACCATTTGTTGAATGAATTGACAGCTCTTGGTAATGTTGAAATTCCGGCTATTTATGCGGGAAGTGCCGTGGAAGCAAGGAAACAGCGGGCACAGGATCTTTTAACACGTTTGGGCATGGGTGATCGGATAAATCATCGTCCAAATCAGCTGTCCGGTGGTCAGCAACAACGTGTTTCTATTGCTCGGGCGCTCATGAATAATGCGGAGGTCATTCTTGCAGATGAACCAACTGGTGCATTGGACAAAAAGAGTGGGCAAGAAGTATTGCATATTTTGGATGAACTTCATCAAGAGGGACGTACTATTATCATTGTAACCCATGATATGCAGGTGGCTGAAAGAGCAGAGCGTATTATCGAAATCAGTGATGGGGAAATTATTGCTGATAAGCGGTCAAGGGTTGCAAAAACAAAAGTTGGTGGAAAATCTCTTCAGGAACAACAAAATCTAAAAGGCCAACAAAAACTGGGCTTTTTTCGTTCTTTTGTTGAGCGATTCCGTGAGGCGTTTGTGATGGCTCTGTTGGCAATGAATGCACATCGCATGCGGACTTTTCTAACAATGCTTGGGGTGATTATCGGTATTGGGGCGATTATTGCTATGGTGGCTTTAGGGAATGGTACACGAGAGAAAATTCTGGAAAATTTTAAAAGTTTGGGTGCTAATACATTAACCATTTTTCCTGGCAAAAGTTTTTCTGATCCACAAGCAGAAAAAATAACCAGTTTGGTTGAAGCTGATGCAGAAGCCTTGTCTGGGTTACCTTATGTTTCTGGTGTAACACCTCAGATTTCAACAAGCTCGAAAGTGCGTTTTGGTGCAGTTGAAGTCAATGCCGTCATTGTGGGGGTGGGAGAACAATTCTTTCAGACACAGGGGCTCAAAGTTTTCACAGGACAGTTTTTTGATCAAAAAAGTGTCCATGATCGGGCGGTTGATCTCGTGATTGAAAAAGAAGCATTGTCTGTTCTTTTTCCCCATAGCCATGAAAGCCCTCTTGGCAAAGTGGTGCATGTGGGTAATGTTCCAGCGCGTATTATTGGTGTTGTTGATTCGCAAAATCACGCAAATGGAAACACATCAAATACATTACAGCTTTATTTACCCTATACAACAGTGCAAACGCGTTTTCTTGGTACAACAGAAGTTCGTGCAATTACTGTTAGGATTGCTGATGATGTCGATTCACATTTAGCGGAAAACATGGTGAAACGTTTTCTCATTATGCGGCATGGTGGAGAAGATTTTTTCATTAGAAATTCAGAATTCTTTCGTGAACGTATCATGGAGAGTACACATATCTTAACACTTTTAATTTCTTCAATTGCAGCTATTTCCCTGATTGTGGGGGGTATTGGGGTGATGAATATTATGTTGGTCACTGTTTCTGAGCGGATCAATGAAATCGGCGTGCGTATGGCAGTTGGTGCACGGCAAAGTGATATTTTACAGCAATTTCTCATTGAAGCGATTTTGGTTTGTGTGATTGGTGGTGGTTTGGGGATCTTGCTTGGGCTTTCTATCGGTGGCTTGTTCCTTCTGTTTAAGGCACCTATCCATCTTATCTATACCATTGAATCGATCATTATGTCTCTTACTTTTTCAACCCTCATAGGAATATGTTTTGGCTTTTCTCCAGCGCGGCAAGCTTCACGGCTTGACCCTGTTGTCGCTCTTTCACGCGATTAGACTTTATCAATTTGGGCATGTTTGTTCGTGATGCTTTCCACTTGGATGAAGCGTTTATGAAGCAAAACATGAATGGGAAAAGTTTAGCATTATTTGCTGCTCTATTTTAGAAAACACTTTGTTCGTTAAGTGGAGCGTACCACTAGAGGTGAACGTTTCTTATAGCGCACTACATCATGTAAGATATGGTAGGCATATAAGCCTTCTTGAGGCATTAAATGTTTTGAGAATGCATGATGAATATTTTAAATCTTTCTTGTCGAGTCTTATGGAAGTAGATCCTATTAAGGAGAAATTAAATAGAACCCGTTAGAATGAGATTGCTTGCAGACTGAATTTTGTTAAAAATTCTCGTCTTCTGAGATGTGAAGAGGAGGACAAATGAAATATATTGCGCGACGATTCTTAAGATTTAATTTAAAAAGAGGCGGGGTAGTGAATAGTATATCTGCTAACAAACAAAAGAACAAAAAAGAAGGTTGATGCCAAAAACAGCTTAAACCTCCGTTCTTCCAAAAAAATGAACTGGTATCGAGATAGCTGAGCAGTTTAAGAGGTTTCGTTTAGTCTTTTTAAGATTTTCGGAAAAGAGGTTATGTGGATTTCTCACTTTTGGTTTTGCAGAGGGTGGTGCAAATTATAGGTGTTTAGGTTTATGCAAATAAATTATGATCTTGCTCAAGTTTTAAAATGTGACCTAAGACACTGTCATTTTCTGTTCCTTTATTTGAGTAACGTAGCTTCTTTAGAATATTTTGTTTAAGGCATCGCTTTCTTCTGCCTTATCTCATGATTTTGGAGCTGAAGGATAAACAAGCCATTTGAGTTTCTAGGGTAAGGATTCCGTCAGATACTCGGTAGGGGGCGCGGTCTTAAAAACTAATACCGTGAGATGCGGGTTTGATTTCATGAGTTTGGTGAGGAAGACAAAAAGTTTGAAAGGCGGATCGCTTCTTATTTTGAATGATGTATGAATGAAAAGGGCTTTCATTCATTGAAAAAGAATAAGCTCATATTCAGTAGGTGTGAGATGAAGTAAGAGAACATCCTAATACCAAGCTGCAGTTATGCTGCTAAAGAACATAATGGCGCTAGTGATGAGCAATGGTATGTCTAGTTGGTATGGTATTCTCCCTCCTGCTACAAGTCCGATACAGATAAAAAAGAATTCTAAAGCCACCCGCTATAAAGTATAAGAAGCGAATAATTAGTCTACGAAAGAACAAAAGATAAAGAAATATTTCAAAAATCAATATTTTGAATATCACGACTAATATTTTGCGTATTATAGTGAAATTATATGTATGATCGTTCGTAAAATGCGCTGTTTTGTGTGTGGAGTTTCTTCCTTGGTGTCTTGTGTGTTCGCAGGTGTCGTATCCATTTCCCCCCTCTCATTCCTAAGCTAAATCCTAAAATTATTGCGCACTTTATTTTGTATTCTTAACAAAAGGCAAAAAATATTTTCAAAATCATCACGCCTTACCGTTTATTTCCATAGGGATATAGACATCAATAAATGCATCATATGATTTGGGGGATACTCAAAAGGATCAAAAGATTCTCTCTTGTTGATTTAATTAAGCATAGAAGAAATGTCTTAAAATCAAGCAATTTTAAGCTTTTTTAAGTTTTTTTGGTAGAACAAGAGGCATTGACGAATTGGTTTAGATTCGATAATTGAAGGTATTTTTCATTGGGGGGAAGCATGACGACGCTGCAATCGCTTTTACAGACATATCGTGATGAAGCGCGTACCGAACGAGATAAAGGTACATATTTTGAGCGTTTTGCTCTTGCTTATCTAATATATGATCCTCTCCAGTCTGGGTGTTATGAAAAGGTTCAAACTTTTAAGGATTGGGCGCATGAAAATGGTTGGGATGGTCGTGATATTGGCATTGATCTTGTGGCAAAGCTTCGTAATGAAGAGGGATTTGCGGCAATCCAATGTAAATTTTATGATGCAGCCTATCGAATTAAAAAAGCAGATATTGATAGTTTTATTTCGGCATCAGGGAAAGCTCCATTCAAGCGGCGTGTTATTATAGATAGTACTGAAAGTGCTTGGAGTGATAACGCTGAAACAATGATACGGGGGCAGGATATTCCTGTTATACGAATTAATCTTTCCGATATGCAACAAAGTCCGGTCTGTTGGGAAATTTTTGCAGCCAAAGGCAAAGTTGTTTTGGAGGATAAAAAGAAGTTGCGTCCACATCAATTGGAAGCATTGCGTGATGTGCGTGCTGGGCTTGCTCAAGCAGATCGGGGTAAGCTCATTATGGCTTGTGGGACTGGTAAGACATTTACCAGTCTTAAAATTGCTGAGGATTTGGCGGGTGAAGGCAAGTTTGTTTTGTTTCTTGTTCCTTCTTTGGCGCTGATGTCACAGACGGTGCGTGAATGGACAACGGATGCAGAAATCGGATTGAGATCCTTTGCTGTTTGTTCCGATATACAAGTGGGAAAGCGTCGTAAAAACAGTGATGATGTTGCTGAAATTGATGTGTTTGATCTTGCTTTTCCGGCGACAACCGATGCTGCTAAACTTGCAGAACAGGTGGGGAAGAGTATTGCAGATAAGATGACCGTAGTGTTTGCAACCTATCAATCCATTCAGGTGATTGCTGATGCTCAGAAAAACTATGGTTTGCCAACATTTGATCTTATCATTTGTGATGAAGCACATCGAACAACAGGGGCAACGCTGGTTGGAGAGGATGAATCCAATTTTGTTAAGGTGCATTCTAATGATGTTATTCGCGCCAAGAAACGCCTTTATATGACAGCGACACCACGCATTTTTGGTGATAATGCAAAAAGTCGCGCGAATGAAGTTAATGCCGTTCTTGCTTCGATGGATGATGAAAAGCTTTTTGGTAAAACACTTTTTTATCGGGGTTTTTCATGGGCAGTACAAAATAATCTTTTAACAGATTATAAGGTTATAGTCTTAGCAATGGACGAAAAATTGGTCAGTTCCGCTGTTCAGAAGCGCCTTAGTGATAGCGATTCTGAGCTTATTCTTGATGATGCAACGAAGATTATTGGCTGTTATAAGGCTTTGACAAAACAAAATATGAAGGCTGATGTTGGTACGGATTTATATCCTATGCATCGTGCTTTAGCGTTTTGTAAAACTATTCAAAGTTCTAAACTGGTGTGTAATGAATTTTCTGCGGTTGTTAGAGAATATCTTGATTATACGAAAGAGGATACAGAAAATGAGCATTTTCTGAAGTGTGAAATTGAGCATGTTGATGGCACTTTCAATGCGAAGGATCGTGGTGCATTGCTTGACTGGCTGAAAGCTGATAGTGGGGATGATGTTTGTCGTATTTTGACCAATGCACGGTGTTTGTCTGAGGGGGTGGATGTTCCGGCTCTTGATGCGATCATGTTTTTAAATCCACGCAAGAGCCAGATTGATGTTGTGCAAGCGGTTGGGCGGGTGATGCGTCGCTCTGAAGGTAAAAAGATGGGATATGTCATTTTGCCAATTGGTATTCCTCCTGATACTCCAGCGGAACAGGCTTTGAACAACAATGATAAATATCGGGTTATCTGGCAAATTTTAAATGCTTTGCGTGCGCATGATGATCGTTTTGAGGCGACGATTAATAAGGCATCCCTCGGGCAAGATATTAGCAATGTGATTGAGATTATTGGTGTCACACAGAGCACTGAATTAAAGGCTATTACGGCTGTTGTAGACAATCTTCCACTACGCGCACAACCAGCACGATTGGGCATTGGTACAGCGGAGCGTGATATCCTTTTTACAGATGGACAAGGGGAGCTTGCTTTCCCTGTGGATGAGATTTCGCGTGCCATCATGGCAAAGATTGTCAAAAAGTGTGGGACACGAGATTATTGGGAGGATTGGGCGAGCAATATTGCGGAAATTGCTAAGAATCATATTGCACGCTTAACAGGTATTCTGGCAAAGCCAGATACTGAGGCGCGTCAAGCCTTTGACAGGTTTGTGGCAGAACTGCGTGATGATTTAAATGATGCTGTTACAGAAGCTGATGCGATTGAGATGTTGGCACAGCATATTATCACGCGTCCTGTCTTTCAGGTGTTGTTTGAAGGCTATCAGTTCACACGTGAGAACCCTGTTTCGTGTGCTATGCAGCGTATGCTTGATGTGCTTGATGAGGCAAATCTTGATAAGGAATCCAAAGATCTGGAAAAATTTTACGCAAGTGTAAAATTACGCGCCAGTGGCATTACGGATCCAAAAGCCAAGCAGAGATTAATTGTAGATCTTTACGATAAATTTTTCCGTTATGCTTTTCCACGTACGGTCGAAAAATTAGGGATTGTTTATACGCCCGTTGAGGTGGTGGATTTTATTTTGAACTCTGTCAATGATGTCTTGCAAAATGAATTTGGGCAAACGCTTGGCTCATCGGGTATTCACATTATTGATCCCTTTACTGGAACGGGGACTTTTATCACGCGGCTTTTACAATCGGGTTTGATAAAACCAGAGGAGATGAAACACAAATTTTGTCATGAAATCCATGCCAATGAGATCATGCTTTTAGCCTATTATATTGCAGCTATTAATATTGAGACAACCTATCATGGTCTGATGGGGGGAGGTTATGTTCCGTTTGAGGGAATTTGTTTAACCGATACATTCCAGCTTTATGAGCAAGAAAAAGACCTGATCAGTGATTTGTTGGTGGATAACAGCACTCGTCGCTCACGCCAGAAGGAACTGGATATTCGTGTTATTGTTGGCAATCCCCCTTATTCTTCTGGACAAAAAAATGAAAACGATAATGCGCAGAATATAAGCTATCCTAAATTGGATCGTCGCATCCGTGAAACTTATGCTGCTCAGTCCAAAGCGAGCAATGTTAATGGACTTTATGACAGTTATATTCGTGCCATTCGTTGGGCAAGTGATCGCATAAAAGACTGTGGTGTTATTGGTTTTGTGACAAATGCGGGTTTTATCAGTGGATATTCTATGAATGGCTTACGAAAAGAATTGAATGAAGAATTTTCAAGTATTTATGTTTTCAATTTACGGGGTGATATTCGTAAAAATATGATGAGTAAAGGACGTGCTCAAGAAGGGCAAAATATTTTTGGAAGTGGAAGTATGACAGGAATTGCTGTGACACTGTTTGTTAAAAATCCAAATGTTTCTGAGCCTTGTAAAATTTACTATCATGATATTGGGGATAATCTCACGACAAAAGAGAAACTCAGTGAGCTTCAGCATTTTGGAAGTGTTAACGCTATCAAGCGTGAACACGGTTGGCAGATGATTATACCAGATGCACATGGCGATTGGTTAGATCAACGTAATGGTGATTTTGAAAAATTTCTAGCCTTAGGTGATAAGAAGGGCAGTGATAAAAAGCTCTTTAAAAATTTTTCTCGTGGTATACAAACGGGTCGTGATGCTTGGGCATATAATTCAAGCCGTGAATCTTTAGCAAAAAATATGCGCAATATGATTGCTTTCTATAACAGTGAAGTAGAACATTTTAATAATGCTTATGCGCATTCTGATCGCAAGATGCGTGCAAATGCTGTGAACAATTTTGTCAATACAGATGCTAAAAAGATTAGTTGGAGTAGTAGCCTTAAAGAAGAATTAATAAGGGGAAAGGCTTTTAAATTTAAAGATACGTATATTACTCAGAGCCTTTATCGTCCTTTTACACAACAGTGGCTTTATTATAATCGTGTTTTTAATGAGAGAGTATACCAAATGCCACGTATCTTTCCTTTAGAAAAGGCGGCTGAAAATAAGGTGATACAAGTTACGGGAGTTGGAGCAAGCAGTGGATTTTCTGTTCTGATGAGTAGGGGCTTGCCTAGCTTGGATGCAATGGAGAAAGGCCAATGTTTTCCACGGTATGTTTATGAAGATGCTGTGTCCTTGGGAGCTAAAAAAGGGAATCAGGTTCATTTGTTTGCAAATTTTGCAGAGGAAAGCAAAGAAACTGGTTTAGAGCGGCGTGATGCTCTTACGGATGAAGGGTTGGCTTATTTTAAGGCAGCTTATCCTGGTGAAATGATAACAAAGGATGATTTGTTTTATTATGTTTATGGGATTTTGCATTCTGAAGATTATCGTGCTCGTTATGCGCATAATTTATCTAAACAATTGCCGCGTATTCCAACGGTCAAAAGAGTAGAAGATTTTTGGGCTTTTGTTACAGCGGGGCGCAAGCTTGGTGATTTGCATATGAATTATGAAGAGGTTGAACCCTATCCCGTTACCTATAAACAGGGTGATCCAAGAACTTGGGTGATTTCTGATGAGAAGAGTTTCTATCGTGTTGAAGCGATGAAATTTGCTGGTAAGCGTGGTGCTATTGATAAGAGCACAGTCGTTTATAATGCGCATATCACGATACAGAATATTCCTCTTGAAGCTTATGAGTATGTGGTCAATGGCAGGTCTGCTCTTGAATGGGTGATGGAGCGGCAGGTTGTCAAAACGGATAAAGCGAATGGACTTGTTAATGATGCTAATCGCTATGCTGTTGAAACGGTGGGTAATCCAGCTTATCCATTGGAATTGTTTCAACGGGTTATTACGGTAAGTTTAGAAACGATGAAAATTGTGCGTAATCTTCCAAAATTGGAAGTGAGAGAAACTGAAAGGGTTAAATTATCCATCGTGCGGTAAAATAGTCTCGAGTCGTAACAAGCTGGCACTCTCATATACTTTGCTCGTTCGTGGGTTTTGCGATAAGCCCTCGACACTTGAGACAGTCCATAAGAGGCGTGCCTTTCTTGTACAGTTTTACGCTGCGCAGGCTCTCTTCCTTTGTGATGTGCAAGTCCTATGTGATGTGCAAGAAAATGGTTTTGATTGATTCAATAGAGAGCAGATTTGAAATGAGAGAATCTGATGATATTGAGAGCTCTCATTCAAGTTGAAGCGTAATAAATTTTCATTATAAATCAATATATTGTATGTGATAAAGCACCTTAGGCAGTGAGGTCGCTAAAATTATGACGCATGAGCTTTAGCGGCAGTGATGAATATTCTCAGGCAGGGTTTTCTTGTCGAGCTTTATGTAAGTAAACCATATAAATGGGGAAGCTGAGTGGAACTTGTCCAGAGAAAGTGAACTGTTTACAAATCGTTGCTGATAGGAATCATCGTCCTTTGAGATGTTGAGAGGACATGACAATTCTCATGAAATCTGTCCTTTGAGGTGTTCTGATATTGAAGTGAGCAGGGAGAACGCGTTAGACAAGAAGCTGAGTTATTATTGTTTACAGATCAATAGAGTTTAAAAATTTTCGTTCTTTTTTGGGGAGGAAACCCGACAAAAAGTGATCTTAGAGAGCGAAATGATTTCAAAAAAGATTGCGATAAAAAATGTAGGGTATTTGTCGCGGTGTGCGTTTTGAGCTTATTCCTATCTGTGATCTAAAATGCTCTTATGAAGATGCTTTGTAGAATGAAGAAGTAGTTACTAATATATTGATTTATAATGATAGTTTAATGTTCTCTCTGTTAAATGAGAAATCTAAGTATTATAAATTTTCTTATTTTAAATCTATTAAAATTACTTCTTTGCATGTCATATGAGGTTGGTATGTGCGTGTTTAAGAAAGGCGTAAAGCATTTCTCTTACCAATCATCCCAAGTGGCGTAAGAGCTATCGTAATACTTGGGGGTGGCAAAATATAGGGTGGGGCGGTTTGCATTTTTTATGAAGGGTAAGACAGTGGTGTAAATAGATTTTTATGACAAGTTTGATCTTATAGCTATCTGGGAAGATTTATTTACAAGAGCTGTCTTCTATATTGGGGATGGCATTAGATAGATCACGTGTTGTGAGATATGTTTGGGATGTAAGAGATGTTTTGGGTGAACGTGCGAGACAGTGACACGTGTATCGGGGCGTTGTGCTTTGTATGGGGGGAAGTTCTGGCGGGCTTTTATGGCGGTAATTCGTGTGGAAAGGTATGGAGAGAAGGGTAAAGCAGTCAGAGGGTAGCAAGGTTTAAAGTCATAAGAATAAAGATCAGGGAGAAAGGTCAGAAGGCGGTTCTGATATAGACTTGCAGTGTTTTAATATATTGGAATATGAGAATACGGGCTTGCTTGATCTGTTGTATTGTGCTTTCAGCTTTGCTCTTCTTCACAGGATAAGCAATGAAATGGATATCAGGCATGAGATATTTAAGTTCACGCATCGAGCGCCATATGTGGTAATCATGGGTGACGATATAAAGGGTTTTATAGTGATGCTTTTCGATCCAAGCAGCGCTTTCTTCGGCGTTTCCTCTGGTGTTAATCGCTTGATGCCCAATGTCAATACAACAGGAGATAAGCTGTGGGTTAATATGCATGTTATGCATGAAACTCTTCAGGTTTGTTGAGGTATTTACGCCACTGATGAGGAGTCGTGAACCAAGCCCCTTTTGTAAGAGATGAAGTCCTGTCTCTATTCGGTGTTCTCCACCTGTAAGCACAATGATAGCATCGGCTTTGGGAAGAGGCGTTGGGGGGACAAGTCGTTCGGTTTTTTCAGAAAAAATAATAAAACCACCCCAAAAAATGAAAACAATGACTACAAGAGTCAGTGTTGTGGGTGGAAAATAGCGAAATAAGCAGCGGGGAGACCAACTATAGTGGGGACGTTTTGGAATAGAGCGGTCTAAATTTTTTTGCATCAATGAGTTGGGGCTGTTGTAAGTCATAAAATTAAAATAAACCGTTTTCACATTGATCGATTTTTTTCAGTTGCGCTAAAATAGTCATGCGGTTGGTAAGGGTGGTGAGAAAAGAAACAAAAATAATAAGCAGAGTGATTTTGCCATAAGGAATGGAACTTATGGAAATATGTCCTAATAAAGCCGTTATTTGGCTGGCTTCTGCTCTTCCTAGGTTATAATTCGTCCAGAGACAAAAGGCTGAAAACAGAAAGATGCTTGTGAGACCACCATATAAAGCACCACGCAGCGCAGTTTTAAAAAAATGCCAGTCAAATTGGCGAGCAATGAAAAGAGTTTCAGTACCAAGGAAATATAAGACATTGATAATATGTGTATTTTCTGCCAATGCATTGCGGGTGGCAAAAATGATGGTGAGGATAAGAGAGCCTAAAACCAATGCTAAAATTGAAAAACCAATGAAAACAGTGGTGTGTGCCATGGTCGCAAAACGATGAACCCAAACACGGTGATCATCAAATTGACCTCCTGGAATTTGGGTTTTAATGGCGTGATTAATGGCTGCAAAATTGATTTTTTCATTTCTCTTCAGGGTCACAATGATGAGGCGGGGAAGGGGTAGTTCATTGACATTGAAGCCTGTTCCAAGCCATGGCTCCAGTAACTTTTCAGTGGCTTTTTGGTCAACAATTTTTGCATCTTGTACACCAGAAAAGGTTTTAACCAATTCTACGGCATCACGGAGTGCTTTGTTGATATCAACATTGTCAATGGGGCGTATCTGTATTGTTGCTTCATAGCTAATCTGATTACTCCAATTTTCGGCGGCACGTTGGACCAAATCAACTCCGATTAAGGTGAGGCTTGAAAGAAATGTCATAATAGCAATCACGGCAACCAATGCTTTTCCAGAAATATTACCACTGGGAATAATCGCTGTTGTATTTTTTTTATTGCTGGTAAAAACGGAGAAAAATTTATTCATGAATCGTCATCCGTCCGTTATGGAGAAGCATACGCCGTGCTGCAACTTGTTCCATTAAGGCAATATCATGGGTGGCAATGATAACAGCCGTTCCAAAACGGTTTAATTCAATAAACAAACGCAGGAGGCGTTTTGCCAAGGGCGGATCGACATTTCCGGTGGGTTCATCGGCAAGTAGAATTTCAGGTTGATCAATGAGTGCGCGTGCAATGGCTACCCTTTGTTTTTCCCCACCGGAAAGAACCGGTGGTAAAACATGAATATGATCTCCAAGACCTACCCAACAGAGAAGATCTTCCACTTCACTGCGATAGGTTGCTTCTTCTTGTCCTTTAATGCGTAAAGGTAAGGAAACATTTTCATAAGTGGTCATGTGGTCGAGTAAACGAAAATCTTGAAAAACCACCCCGATACGTTGTCGCAGCGCAGGGAGCTCTTGTCGTTTGAGTAATGCTGTGTCTGTTCCAAAGAGATCAATATGACCGCGGGTGGGTTTGAGTGCTAAAAACATAAGACGCATCAGCGACGTTTTCCCTGCTCCAGAGGCACCTGTGAGAAATTGAAATGATCCAGGAGGAATATGAAAGCTAATATCACGAAGGACCTCAGGGCCCATTCCATAGCGTAGGCCGACATTTTCAAAATGAATCACTTTTTATTATTACTCCTGATTTTATATTGCATCATTTATTCTAATAACTCTTACTTTCATTGCTTTAGATTTTTGTTGTAAGCTTGTTTATTTTAGATTTCATGGTTTTCAATATTTTTTATACACCCTCGTTATAGATAAATATTTTTGCTCAAGAATATTATCACTTATACTTTCTTTTTTTAGCCTTATTTATGATTTTAGCAGGAATTTCAAAGGGATTCTAGCATAAACATCAGAACTATTTTTCCTTCTTACTCAGAGGCTTTTTTTGCATTGAGTGGACATTAGGTGATTTTAAAAAGCTATGTTGCTCTTTTTATCTTACTTTCTTATTCTTGTTCGTATCCCAATCCTGAGGTTTTTGCTTAAATTATTTCTTACCTCTCATGAAGAAAAGCGTTTGTTGTTAGAATGATTGAGCTTTTCATGAATTGTTTTGTTTTTTATTCTCCTCGGTGGTTTTCGTAATAATGCTGAGATAATTTTAGCAAAAAAAAACAAAAACCACCGTATGTTATATTTCTTCGTGGGTTCTTTAATTTTGTCGGTTAGCAATCAGATCTTCAACAACTTGTGGTTCGGCAAGAGTTGAGATATCTCCGAGAGTATCAAAATCGTTTTCGGCGATTTTTCGTAAAATACGTCTCATAATTTTTCCTGATCGCGTTTTGGGAAGCTGTGGGGAAAATTGAATTTTATCCAATATGGCAATAGAACCTATTTCTTGTCTTACATGTTTAATAAGCTCTTTTTGTAACTCTTCACTCGGCGCTGTCCCTTCCATTAAGGTGATAAAACTATAAATTCCTTGTCCTTTAATGGGATGCGGGTAACCCACAATAGCTGCTTCTGATACAGCGGGATGAGAAACAAGGGCTGATTCAATTTCAGCAGTTCCTAACCTGTGTCCCGAGACATTGAGAATGTCATCAACCCGCCCTGTAATCCAGTAATAGCCGTCACTATCGCGCCTACAACCATCGCCTGTAAAATATCTTCCTTTATAGGAGGAAAAATAAGTTTGAATAAAGCGCTCATGATCTTTATAAAGCGTGCGCATTTGTCCTGGCCATGAATCACTGATACAAAGATTGCCTTCTGCTTCACCTTCTAAAATATTGCCTTGGGCATCAACAATTTGGGGTTGAACACCAAAAAAAGGACGTGTGGCTGATCCTGCTTTGAGGGGGGTTGCACCAGGCAAGGGCGTGATCATATGCCCTCCTGTTTCCGTTTGCCACCATGTATCGAGAATCGGACAACGGTCATTTCCAATTATATGATAAAACCATTCCCATGCTTCTGGGTTAATCGGTTCGCCTACCGTGCCTAAAAGACGCAACGACGTTCTGTCTGAGTGTTCAACAAACGAATTTCCTGCTCCCATTAAGGCGCGGATAGCTGTTGGTGCGGTATAGAGTGTATTGACTTGATGCTTGTCGACAATTTGCCAAAATCTTCCTTTGTCAGGAAAGGTTGGTGTGCCTTCAAACATTAAAGTGGTCGCACCATTGCATAAAGGTCCATAAACCAAGTAAGAATGACCGGTAATCCAACCAATATCAGCTGTACACCAGTAAACTTCATCGGGGTGGTAATCAAAAACGTATTGATGTGTCATCGCGGCAAAAACAAGATAGCCTGCTGTGGTATGCAAAACACCTTTGGGTTTGCCGGTTGAGCCTGAAGTATAAAGAATAAAAAGCGGATCTTCAGCGTTCATTGGTTCTGGTGGACAAGCTGTTTTGGCATGAGCTATCTCTTCGTGGTACCAAAAATCACGTCCCTCTATCCATTGAATGGGTCCACAAGTCCGCCGTATAACCATGACTTGGTCCACATGCACGTTTTGGCGCGCTGCTATCTCAATAGCATGGTCAACGTTGTCTTTTAAGTTAATCCGTTTGCCGCCACGCAAGCCGTGATCAGCGGTAATCATAAAGGTTGATTCACAGTCAACAAGGCGTCCTGCTATTGCTTCAGCAGAAAAGCCTGCAAAAATAACCGAATGAATGGCTCCAATGCGAGCACAAGCAAGCATAGCATAGGCTGCTTCGGGAATCATAGGAAGATAAATGGTTACTTTATCGCCTTTCTTAATGCCACGACTTTTCAAAAGATTGGCAAAACGACAAACATGTTCATAAAGCTCGTTATAGGTTATTTTTTTATCATGATAAGGATTATCTCCTTCCCAAATGAGCGCGATTTTGTCTCCATGGGTTTTCAGGTGGCGATCAATGCAATTATAGGTAACATTTGTTATCCCATCTTCGTACCATTGAATGGAGACATCTCCGTTAAAAGAAGTGTTTTTTACTTTTGTAAAAGGTTTAAACCATTCAATGCGTTGACCATGTTTTGCCCAGAAGCTTTCTGGATCATTAATGCTTTCTCGATACCATTGTTGATAAGTTTCCTCATCGAGTAAAGTATTTTTTTTGATCTCTTCTGATATTGGATAAATTTTTTCAGTCATGTTTCCCTCTTTTTATTGTTTGGAAAAATCTGCCTCTGTATTTTTGTATGGTTATATTTGTGGCAGAGTTTTCCCAAAAGCTTTTCATTATGAGGTTAGACTAAATGACAAAGATTAGAATAGTCAATTTTTAAATCTGATACGTTTTTCTTAAAAAGGTATTTTATGCTTTTAGGATATTCAAATATGGCAAAGACTATTGCGGTATAGAGCTTTTTATAAAAGCATAAAGATATTAAAAAAATACCCCTATAAAGGAGAGGGAATGAGAATGCTTTTTAAAAGAATAATTTACTAAATATTAATATAAACCAAAATATCTACGCAAAAAATTAGAAATAAAGAACATAATAAATGACGATAATGCCATTATAATAGACAATCTCCAACCTACGCCATTGAATATTTTAAAAGAAATGGCAATTATAGGAGTAATTATAATTAACATGCAAAACATTCTTACAATTTCATAGTGAATATCCATTATAACAAAATCCTAGTTATAGTATGTGATATCAATAGATACCTTTGAAAATTATTTTTTCAGTGTACTTGGAACTCATCCAATAAATATTAATATAAACCAAAATATCTACACAAACTATCAAGAATAAAAAACACAATAACTGACAATGAGGCTATTTTTATAGATAGTTTCCAACTGTAGCCACCAATTTTTTTTAAACCAATAGCATATATAGGGATAACGACAATGAGAATGCAAAACAGTCTTATGATTTCATAAAGAATATTCATTATAACAAAATCCTGATTATAAGAGGTGATCCGCAATAGATATCCCTGAAAAATATTTTATCCATAGATGTAGATATTTAACTTTGGTATATTCTTTCAAGTATACTTACAAAACTATTAATTTCAGAGATATCTTTGTCGCTATTCTCTATAAATTAGAACCAACACTCACGACCTTTTTCTATAAAGCCCCAAGCAGCACCTCCTATGTATCCCAATGACAAAGCTCCCATTCCACCTGTAAATGCACCTACTGGTCCCCCAGTTATACCACCTTGAATTGCACCAACTACTCCTGCCGGAAATCCTACTTCGCTGCCACGTGCATTCATGTGAGACATAAAAGCACCAGGACTACATGCATTTCCATGAGTAGGTCTTGAATTGTGCGAATGACCAAAAGAAGGCTTTGTCGCCATATGACCGAATGTGTTGAATGAACCAAACATATTAATTCTCCTTAATTATCTACATTAAAAGTAGTATCACAATGATACATTTCAAATGGCTATCACGTATTTTTAGAGAAATGTCAAAGATAAACTTTAAAAATAACAATAAAAATACTGTATAAATAATAACTATATTATGTATATAATGAAATATTATTATTTATAATATAACAATATTATTTGCAATATTTTAAAATATAAGAAACAGCACCATATTTTTCCTTAATTAAAGTTTAAATTTAGAAAAATTGCGTATATGAAAAAAATTGGTGTTTTTCTCTTTGTTTATGAGAACGATAAAGAAATATCGTTATTGGGATCGATCTCATTGCCATTGTTTTGCCTGCATGTATTATGTGCATATGAATGGGATTCATTCTTTTATTTTCAGGCGAATATTGATCGTATGTTACGCTTTGTAGAGCATAGAAAGCCTCTATGCTATCGTTGGACCTTATAGATTGCTATTCATGTTGTTTAGCGCGGCTCTTGGTGCTCTATTGGGTATTTGAGATGTTTATTTTGCTCAAGTGGCTTACATGAAAGAGTTTTATTACTGTATTATGCAACTATAAGCCTCTTTTTTGCCTGCTTTACGCCATTGGCATGTGGGGAAATTGTTTACGCGTTTTGGGGAAGTTTAAGAGAATTCATGATTTTTAATGGAAATCATTGCGATAATCGTATTGAATATTCTTTTGCAATTATTTATTTCGCGATAGTTTTTTCATTCATGCGCAACGCCCCTCTTATCATTTTGCCTTTATATAAGTATTTATTTTTTACGTTGCTTTTGCTGGAGAGGCGGTCAGAGGGGAGGTGAAGTAGAGCCAATGTGCGAGAATATGAGAGCCAAATTGCAATGCTATCTTAAATCTATTGTACGTGTTGTGGATGTGCCGGTGAGAAATTTGAGAAGACCAGCTTTTTTGCTTATTTTGCTAACAGGATGAAAGAGGGACTGAGATCTTTTTTGCTAGAATTGCTCTTTTATTGATATTGAAGGAAATATTTTTTCTCATTTCTGCTGTTTTTGGCTTGTTTGTAGAATTTTCAAGGGAGATTTATATGAAGGGGGAATGAATTTATATGAGGGGAAATTGCTTTACACAGGGCGTTTTCCAAATAAAGCAGAGCCAATGCGAAGGACGTTAGAGCCAAACTGTAGAGCGGTTTTGAAGTCACTGGACATACCCATGGAAAGCTTTGGAAGATCTGCTTGTTTTGCTAATTTTGCTAAGAGCGCGAAATAGGGTCCGGGGTTTTCATCGACAGGGGGGATGCCCATAAGGCCGATGATATCGAGTCCATAGTTGTTTTTGCATTGAGAAACAAAAGGGATTACTTCTTGCGGTGCAACACCACTTTTTTGCGGTTCTAATCCAATATTGACCTGAACATAGCAAGGAAGATGCCTTTTTTGTTTTTCCATTTCTTCGGATAAAATTTTGGCTATTTTTTCACGGTCAACCGTTTGGATGACATCAAAAAGTTTTACCGCCTCTGCCGTTTTATTTGATTGTAGGGGACCGATGAGATGGAGTTTAATATTTTCAAATTGTTGACGTAAAGCAGGCCATTTTTGTGCTGCTTCTTGTACGCGGTTTTCTGCAAACAAAGATTGTCCTGCTTGCAAAAGGGGTCGTATATCAACAGCAGAAACAGTTTTTGAAACAGCGATAAGTTCAATTTCTTCTACGGGGCGTTGTAGTTCTTGACATGTTTCAGCAATGTCTTTTTGAAGGTTTTGCCATGCTTCAATGGAAGGGGCATCGAGGGGCGTTTGTGTATTCATGTTTTTGTGCTTTACTTTTTTTGTTCAAGAGTTGGTCGTTTTTTTTAAAGTTTTATAAAATACTTAGGGAAATATTTCACGAAAATGTTGACGATGAGGTTAATCCATGGTCAAGCATAATAAAACAAGTTTTTGGTTCTGTTTTATTAAAAGAGTATAATGGGAATGACAATTGGACATTATAATATAGGCGAACGCTATAATCCACGTGCGAGAGAAAAAAAATGGCAAGAAATTTGGGATGAAAAGAAAATTTTTCAGACTGTTCAAGAAGATGCTCGTGAAAAATATTATGTTTTAGAAATGTTTCCTTATCCTTCTGGCCGTATTCACATGGGGCATGTGCGCAATTATGCCATGGGGGATGTGGTTGCACGCTATAAAAGGGCAAAGGGATTTAATGTGCTTCATCCCATGGGGTGGGATGCTTTTGGTATGCCGGCTGAAAATGCTGCTCTGCAAAGTAAAGTGCATCCTAAAACTTGGACCTATCAAAATATTGCGGTCATGCGCGGGCAATTAAAACAATTAGGACTCTCACTCGATTGGGCGCGTGAATTTGCAACTTGTGATGTGGAATATTACCATCGCCAACAAATGTTGTTCCTTGATTTCTATCAAAAGGGGTTGGTAGCACGTAAAGTGGCTAAGGTGAATTGGGACCCTGTTGATCATACTGTTTTGGCCAATGAACAGGTTGTTGATGGGCGGGGATGGCGTTCTGGTGCGTTGGTGGAACAACGTGAGTTGACGCAGTGGTTTTTCAAAATTAGCGACTTTAGTGAAGATCTCTTGGCAGGGCTTGAAGAGCTGAACCAATGGCCAGAAAAAGTTCGCACCATGCAAAAAAATTGGATTGGAAAATCACAAGGTTTGCTGATTCGTTGGGCTTTAAAGTCGACAGGTGATGCTGATGATGTTTGTGAGAAATTTGATGAGGTTATTTGTTATTCAACGCGTCCTGATACACTTTTTGGTGCCTCCTTTTTGGCTCTGTCTGTTGATCATCCTATTGCACAAGCTTTGGCAAAAAAAGACAAAGCGTTGAGTGATTTTATTGAAAATTGTCGGTGTGGTGGAACGACAACGGCAGCACTTGAAACAGCTGAAAAACAAGGGTTTCTCACGCCCCTTTTGGCAGTTCATCCTTTCGATTCAACAGTACATATTCCTGTTTATATCGCGAATTTTGTGCTTATGGATTATGGAACAGGGGTTGTTTTTGGTTGTCCAGCTCATGATCAGAGAGATTTCGATTTTGCGCGTAAATATGATCTTCCAATAAAACCGGTGGTTTTACCAAAAGGAGAGCAAGCAGAAGATTTTGTCATTGCTGACACACCTTATACGGGTGATGGTGTGATGATCAACTCCAGCTTTTTGGATGGTTTAACACCCCAACAAGCTTTTGAAGCAGCTGCTAAAAAGCTTGAAAAACAAATGCTCAATGGGCAACCGCAAGGGAAGAAAACAGTGCAATTTCGTTTGCGTGATTGGGGGATTTCACGTCAACGTTATTGGGGGTGCCCCATTCCGATGATCCATTGTACAACTTGTGGGGTTGTCCCTGTTCCACGTGCTAATTTACCGGTTGTGTTGCCTGATGATGTTACTTTTGATCAACCAGGAAATCCTCTTGCACGGCATGAAACATGGCAAAATGTTACTTGTCCTTCCTGTGGTCAACCGGCCAAACGCGAAACCGATACCATGGACACATTTGTTGACTCTTCTTGGTATTATGCACGCTTTACGGCTCCTTTTGCGCAGGAACCTGTTGACAAACAAGCAACAGCTGAATGGTTGCCTGTGCAACAATATATTGGTGGAATTGAGCACGCGATTTTGCATCTTCTTTATGCGCGCTTTTTTATGCGTGCTATGAAATTGGTTGGTCAAGTGACGGTGGATGAGCCTTTTAAGGGGCTTTTTACTCAAGGTATGGTGGTGCATGAAACCTATCGAGATGATCAAGGGTGGGTTTCTCCAGCGGATATTTCCATTGTTGAAAAAGATGGAAAGCGGTGTGCTTATAAATTAACCGATCAAAGTGAAGTGACAATTGGTTCGATTGAGAAAATGTCAAAATCAAAAAAGAATGTCGTTGATCCTGATGATATTATCGCATCCTATGGCGCTGATACTGTGCGCTGGTTTGTGTTGTCAGATTCTCCTCCCGAGCGGGATGTCATTTGGACAGAATCTGGTGTTGAAGGTGCACATCGCTTTGTACAGCGTGTTTGGCGCCATGTGGCTGTGAGTGCTTCTATTTTAAAGGATGTGGCGCCTTGTGCAGGGCATCAGGGGGCGGCTTTGGAACTCTCAAAGGTCGCACATCGCACGCTTTGCGCTGTAGAAGATGATTTGGAAAAATTCGCTTTTAATCGGGCTATTGCACGCCTTTATGAATTCTTGAATATTATGGCACCGTTGTTAAATAGGATAGAAAGTGTTGACGATGAAATGAAAGCTTCTTTACGTCAAGCCATGGATTTTTTTCTTGCTATGATTGCACCAATGATGCCCCATTTAGCAGAAGAATGTCATGCTGCTTTAGGGGGAAAAAATTTAATATCTGCGTTTTCTTGGCCTGTTTATGATCGTGCGTTAACCGTTGCGGAATGCTATACTTTGCCAGTACAAATTAATGGTAAAAAACGCGGTGAGGTGAGCGTTGCAGCAACTGCTGATGAGGTGATGATTAAAGAAGCGGTTTTGGCTTTAGATTTTGTAAAGGCACAGCTGGTTGAAAAGCCTGTGAAAAAAATCATTATTGTTCCACAAAGGATTGTGAATGTCGTTCTTTAAAAGTTTTCTGCTTGTTGTTTTAGCTTGTGTCTTTACACTGTTGTGTGGATGCAAAGTTGAACCGCTTTACCGTCAAGAGTTGCAGAGTGCAATGACAATGAATTCTGCTTCTGGGCACTCTTCTGAACAATTTTCTTTGGGGTTAGCGCAAAAGCTTGCTTCTATTGTTGTGGAAGAACCTTCGGATCGTTTTGGTCAAATGGTGCGCAATCATCTGCTGTTTCTTTTGTATGGAAATGGTGGTAAACCTTCTCTACCTGCTTATCGATTGGCATTGCAGATATCCGTCTTTACAAGAGAATCGATGCAGATAGAGGTTGATTTCGAGAAAAAGAGAAAGGGACGACCTTCTGTTGGAACTGTTATGAGCAGAGCTTCTTATACTTTGCAGGATATGAAAAATACTCTTGTTGCAAAAGGAACAGCAATGATGAATGCATCTTTTGAGCGACTTCGTCAAGAATATGCAACGCTGCAAGCAGAAGAAGATGCAAAAAAACGTGTTGCGGAAGAGTTGGCTGAACAGATCTTTTTGTTACTTTCAAAAGATCTTTCCAATAAAAATTCTAGATATTAAGCAATATTTTGTCCTGTTTTTTTCCAGTCGTCGAGGAATATTTGCAACCCTTTGTCGGTGAGAGGGTGTTTGACCAGTGCTTTTAAGATTGCTGGTGGAACTGTTGCAACGTCAGCACCACTGAGTGCTGCTTCTTTGACATGATTAACGGTGCGGATTGAAGCGGCCAAGATTTGTGTTTCAAAGTTATAGTTATCATAAATTGTGCGAATTTCATGAAGCAGTTCACTTCCATCATTTCCGCAATCATCCAGTCTACCAATAAAAGGCGAAACAAATGTCGCGCCTGCTTTGGCAGCAAGTAAGGCTTGATTGGCAGAAAAGCAAAGTGTGAGATTTGTTTTTAGTCCTGCTGCTGTGAGGGCTTTACAGGCTTTTAATCCATCGAGTGTTAAAGGAAGCTTGATACAAATATTGTCGGCAACCTTTGCTAAAACAGCTGCTTCTTTCATGATGCTTTCAAATTCCGTTGCTGCAACTTCAGCAGAAACAGGTCCGCTAATGAGAGCACAAATTTCTTTTGTGACATCAAGAATATTGCGTCCTGATTTTAGGATAAGAGAGGGATTGGTGGTAACACCATCAACAAGGCTTAAATTCTGTAACTCTTGAATTTCTTCGATATTGGCGCTATCCACAAAAAACTTCATCTCTAACCTCTTCTTTTTAGCTTTTATCTTATTTTTTGTTATGCGCTATTGTTGACTGCAAAAGCAAGAGAAAGAATTAATCTCTATGTACAAAACAAGAATGCTATGGTGTTAATCATGTACTCGTTTTCGGTAAAGAAATATGATTTATCGTTTCCACATCCATTTCATAGTGTTACTCGTGATAAGGCATAGAATTCATTGCGTACCAACATTTTTGCGTATTGGCATCTTTGCGTAGCGGTGTTTTTATATTTATGGAAATAAGCTAGCATTATCAAACACTTTGCTCATTTCCTATTTGCGATTGCTCTTGATATTGGAGAGTGCATCATAAGATACCTTCCTTTTTCAGGGGGGATGTTTAACTTTGTTTTTGATGAAAGCGAATGGATTTATTCTGTGTTACCCATTCTTCAACAATACGCTTTTGTGCTACTTGTATTGTTGCTTGATTCTCAATCAAGCTGAAAGATGTACGCACGTGTTTCCACGTTTTGGCACAAAGCCAAGGTGAATATTGTAACGGTTCCATTTGCGATATTATTCTCCCTGTAATTAAAATCATGGGAGACTCTCTCATTAATAAGGATTTACAAATGTTCCTCGATGGGGTTGAAATGAGAAAAATTCATCGTATTGAGGGTTTTATTACAATAGGTAAAATGATGATTATATCTTTATAAATCAGTTTGTTGAAGATAAATTGAGATATGAGGCGGTAAAAAAATAAACGTGTGTGTTGGGAAGAAGTTACACTATGGGATAGCTTTGTTGAAGAGCGTACTTACAATATCATGTTGAATGCTTATAGTGATGAGCTTTATTTGCACAGAAGAATGGCGCTGTTTTTCTTGCTATAGAGTTTTTTATTATAGACGATGAGATTGGTTTTTTTATTGGCACTTTGGTGATGAAATGAGTATTAAAAAGAATTTTTGTGAGAAAAATGTTGTGATAGGGGGGAGAGATTGAATCCTGCAATGAATTTTATAAGAGTGTTTAAAGATAAGGTGTAGACCTGTTGGTGCTCAAGAGGTCGTAGATTGGTTTAAAAGATGCATTCAAACGTGATAGAGGAAGAGATTGTATCTGTATTGGTTCCTCTTCCTGTTGCTCACGCTTATAGTTATAAAGTTCCCTCTTCTATGGAGGTGAACGTTGGTTCCTTTGTTCGGGTTCCGGTGATGGGGCGCGAGCTTTGCGGTTTTGTTGTGGATGTTGGAGAGAAGACAGCAGATGGGCAAAGGTCTGGTTTGGTGGCGCGTGAAAAATTACGCTCTCTGCTTCATGTTTTTGATTGCCCCCCATTAAAGGCAGAAATGATCACATTTTTGCGTTTTGTTAGTCGCTATACAATGGCGCCTTTTGGTCTTGTTGCACGATTGGTTTTGTCTGTACCGGCTGCTTTAGAGCCGGAAGCGCAGATGCTGGGTTTGCGATATTGTGGTGGAAATGTAGAACGTCTCACACCAGCGCGGTCACGGGTTTTGGAATTGGTGCGCAGTGAGAAGATATGGACACGTTCTGGTCTGGCACATGCGGCTGGAACTTCGGTTTCTGTTGTTGAAGGTTTAAAAGCGCTAGGAATTTTTGAAGATGTTAAGGTTCCTGCTCCTGATCTTGTGGGCATGCCTGATCCTGATTTTTGTCCCCCTCAGTTGCAGGGAGCGCAAAATGAAGCAGCAACAATGTTGCGGGAAGGTGTTTTATCTTCTCAGTTTCAAGTTTTTTTGCTTGATGGTGTTACGGGATCAGGAAAGACAGAGGTTTATTTTGAAGCGGTCGCTCAAGCCTTCAAAGGGGGTAAGCAGGTTTTAATTTTATTGCCGGAAATTGCTTTAACACAGCAGTTTTTAGATCGTTTTTATGCACGCTTTGGAGCTGCGGCAGCGGAATGGCATTCTGATTTGACGCCACGTCGTAGAGAGCGCGTTTGGCGGCAAGTTGCAGAAGGGCGGGTGCGTATCGTTGCGGGGGCTCGTTCAGCGCTTTTTCTTCCCTTTCATGAGCTTGGCTTGATTGTTGTCGATGAAGAACATGATAGCGCTTATAAACAAGAAGAGCGCATTTTTTACCATGCGCGTGATATGGCTGTTGCACGGGGCTCTTTTGAGCGTTTTCCTGTTATCTTATCTTCAGCAACACCGTCGATTGAAAGCCAAGCCAATGTTTTAAGAGGGCGTTATCAAAAGGTACATTTACCTTCCCGTTTTAAAGAAGTTGCACTTCCACAGTTGCGGGTGGTTGATATGCGCCAAGGAGGGGTGCAAAAGGGGCGCTTTATTTCCTTTTCTCTTGAAAGAGCTTTAAAACAAACGCTTGATAAGGGCGAACAAGCTCTTCTTTTTCTTAATCGTCGTGGTTATGCACCTTTAACTTTATGCCGAATTTGCGGACATCGTTTTCATTGTACCGATTGTTCAAGTTGGTTGGTCGAACATCGTGCGCAAGGGCAACTGAAATGTCATCATTGTGGATATCATGAACCACTTCCTCAAGCCTGTCCTGAATGCGGGACATTAGATCATCTCGTGGCTTGTGGACCGGGTGTGGAAAGAATTGCCGAAGAAACACAAATGCTTTTTCCTCAGGCGCGATCATTGATCCTTTCAACGGATCTCAAAGGAGGGATTGGGCAGCTGCGAAGCGAATTACAAGCCATTGCCAATGGCGATGTGGACATTATTATTGGAACACAGTTGGTTGCTAAAGGACATCATTTTCCCAAGCTTTCGCTGGTTGGTGTTATTGATGCTGATCTTGGTCTTGCCAATGGCGATTTACGCGCAAGTGAACGTACCTATCAGCTGCTTTCTCAAGTTACCGGAAGAGCAGGGCGTGTGGGATTGAAAAGTTTAGGATTATTGCAAACTTATCAACCAGATCATCCGGTCATCAAAGCCTTACTTGCATGCCAGCCAGAAGATTTTTACACACGTGAGATTGCAGCACGTCAGCATTATCATTTGCCCCCCTATGGGCGGCTTGCCTCTTTGATTGTTTCTTCACAACAGCGCCAAGCAGCAGAACATTATGCGCGCGCATTGCGTCAGGCAGCGCCACGGGAAAAAAATATCTCGGTTATGGGACCAGCAGAAGCGCCTTTGGCTTTGGTTCGGGGGCGTTATCGTTTTCGGCTTTTGTTGCAAGGACAGCGTTCTTTTGATATACAAGGGTTTATACATGCAATGCTTAGCGGTACACCCAAAATGCCCAGTTCCGTTCGGGTTCAAATTGATATTGATCCGCAAAGTTTTTTCTAAAACCAGTATCACATAAAGTAAAGATCTCTTTGCTTAAGGTGCTTTACTTGAACTCTTAGTATTATTCAGAATAAGCATCCAGGCAGCAAAATATGATATATGTACATTGCATTAAGTAGAGCCACGGGAAAAAATATCTTTGTGATAGAACCAGCAGAAGCGCCTCTCTTCTTCGAGGGCGCTATCATTTCGGCTTTTACTCCTTTTTTGTGTTAGGGACAGTATTCTTTTGATAGGCGGATTCTTTTTATAAGGGCTGAAAATGCTTAGCTGTACACCAAAAGTATCCAATTCTATTCGGGTTCAAATTAATATTGATCTATGCTTCTTCTAAAATCAGTGCAATATAGTGCCATATAAAGTGAAGCTACGCGGGCTTAATGAAGGGCGTGATTTTGATAAAAAAATTTGAAAAGAGAGAATTTGTCGATATTTGAAGCTTATCCGGTATGAAAAATGATATATTATCATTATAAATCAATGTGTTGTATATTTAAAGAGTGTGCTTACAAGAAAATATTACTTGGTGAAATTTTTTAAAAGGAGTGGGTATTTGAAGAAAAAAGATCAATGTTTTCTTTAATTTTTAGGAGGATATTCATTGTTTTTTTCTTTCTTATCAGTTTGAAATAATAGACTTTTTCAATCGCAGCTGCATCTCATTAAAGGTCTTGTGGTGATAAAGGGAGTGTTTTTTAGAGAAGAAGTGTTTTATTATGGTGGCAAGGGCATTTGAAGAAAAATCAAAGAGAGTGAAAAAATCGCTCAGAGAATGTCAAAAAGAGGCATAAAAAAACTGTGATGCCATCCTGTATATCTAAAAAAAATGCTTTTCAAAAATATTTTGAATATTTTATTAAAATTTTTAAAAAGCAGCGATTTGTAGTGTTGCGAGTCGGCTATGTCTATGCTAGAAACCAAGTGATTTTTGTTCTAGGTTTTAAGAAAAAGATTCTTAAGATTGAGAATGTCTGTTTCATTTCATCTGATAACTATCAGAGAGTAGCTCAAGGGAAAGAGGCGGTATTTCGTGTCGGATTCATTTTCTCTCATACCGCTGCCGTTGGTAGATCAACGCTATGCGCAAGCGCTTTTTGATTGCGTTCAAGAAGCTGGGAACGTTGAAAAGGTTGAAAAGGCAGTAGAGGATCTTTTGCTTGTTTTGGAGCATAAGGATTTAAAACGCTTTGTGCTTAGTCCATTCTTTTCAGTTAAAGAGCAAATTAAGGTGATGCAATCTGTTTGTGCAAACATCAAATTTGCTGATAAAAACGCAGGGCAGGTCATTGGTAATTTTTTACGCGTTATTGCAACAAACCGTAGGCTTAGTGCCGTATTTGGTATTTTACGTGCTTTCCAGCATTGTGTTGCACGCGCTCGTAGGCAGGTTACTACGCAAATTGTTTCTGCGCGCCCCTTAAGTTCTCAACAAAGACAAGAGTTGTGTGAGGCTTTGGAAGGTGTTGTTGGAGGAAAAGTTTTGCTGCACATCATTGTGGATCCAACAATTCTTGGTGGATTAATCGTTCGTGTGGGGTCGTCTCAAATTGATACGTCTCTTCTCACAAAATTGTCTTCACTTAAGCTTGCATTGAAAAAAGAGGTCAGCTGATGGATATTAGACCATCTGAAATTTCAAAAATTCTAAAAGAGCAAATCAGAAACTTTGACCAAAAGGCTGAGGTTTCAGAAATTGGTTGGGTTCTCTCTGTAGGGGATGGTATTGCTCGCGTTTATGGTTTGGATAATGTCCAAGCAGGGGAAATGGTCGCCTTTCCAAACGGTGTGCGTGGTATGGCACTCAATTTGGAAGTTGATAATGTTGGTGTGGTCATTTTTGGCTCAGATCGTGATATTCGTGAAGGTGATTGTGTAAAGCGGTTAGGCGCTATCGTCGATGTTCCTGTGGGCCCCGCTTTGCTGGGACGTGTGGTTGATGCGTTGGGAAACCCTATCGATGGGAAGGGTCCCATTAAAGCAACGGAGCGTCGTCGTGTTGATGTTAAGGCGCCTGGAATTATTCCGCGTCAGTCAGTGCATGAACCGATGTCGACCGGATTGAAAGCGATTGACGCACTTATTCCTATTGGACGGGGGCAGCGTGAATTGGTGATTGGTGATCGCCAAACAGGAAAAACAGCAATTTTGCTCGATACATTTTTAAATCAAAAACCTTTTCATGAAAAAGGGGCAGGACGAGAGCAAGACAAAGTTTATTGTATTTATGTGGCTATCGGTCAAAAACGTTCGACGGTGGCACAATTCGTTAAAGTTTTAGAAGAACGTGGAGCGCTGGAATATTCTATTATTGTTGCAGCGACCGCTTCTGATCCAGCACCACTGCAATTTATTGCACCTCTTGCTGGGTGTGCTATGGGTGAGTATTTCCGTGATAATGGGCAACATGCTTTGATTGGTTATGATGACTTGTCAAAACAGGCGGTGGCGTATCGTCAAATGTCTCTTTTATTGCGTCGTCCTCCAGGTCGTGAAGCTTATCCGGGAGATGTTTTCTATCTTCATTCGCGTCTTTTAGAGCGGGCTGCGAAGTTGAATGCGGAAAATGGATCTGGGTCATTGACAGCTTTGCCGGTTATTGAAACGCAAGCAAATGATGTTTCTGCCTATATTCCTACAAATGTGATTTCGATTACTGATGGGCAAATTTTTCTAGAGACTAATTTATTTTATCAAGGAATTCGTCCTGCTGTAAATGTTGGTCTTTCTGTGTCGCGTGTTGGTTCTGCCGCACAAATTAAAGCGATGAAGCAAGTTGCTGGCTCGATTAAAGGTGAATTGGCGCAATATCGTGAAATGGCAGCTTTTGCGCAGTTTGGCTCTGATTTGGATGCGTCAACCCAGCGTCTGTTAAATCGGGGTGCGCGCTTGACAGAGCTGTTGAAGCAGCCGCAATTTTCTCCACTCAAAACAGAAGAACAGGTGGTGGTTATTTTCGCGGGTGTGAATGGCTATCTTGATGCTTTGGCGGTTTCTGATGTTGCGCGGTTTGAGCAGGGACTTTTGGTGCTTTTGCGTAGTGATTATCAAGATCTCTTAAAGGCAATTGCTGAGCAAAAGCAAATAACAGATGAGCTGAAAGATAAGTTGATAACTGTTCTTAATACTTATGCGAAAAATTTCTCGTGATGAATTGATGGAATGCTTGAATGGCTTCACTAAAAGATCTTAGAGACCGTATCGCTTCGGTTAAAGCAACACAAAAGATTACCAAAGCTATGCAAATGGTTGCAGCGGCGAGGTTGCATCGTGCTCAAGAGGCAGCGCAGTCTGCACGTCCTTATGCGAAGAGAATGGCTGATATTTTGACCAGTGTTGCTGCTGATGTAGATGGTGTTGATGCGCCTACTCTTATGCGTGGTACGGGGCGCGATGATGTGCATCTTTTGGTGGTGTGTACTGCTGAGCGCGGTTTGTGTGGTGCTTTTAACGTGCAAATTGCTCGTCGTGCACGTGAACAGATTAAGGCATTGTTGGCGGCTGATAAAATAGTAAAAATTATCACTGTGGGTAAAAAAGGCGCGGATATTTTATCGCGTGATTACAAAGGCTTGATAATTGATCATATCGATTTGCATGCTGTAAAGCGAATTGGTTTTGCAGAGGCAGTGATGATTAGTCAACCGATTGTTGATTTATTCAATGAAGGTGCTTTTGATGTTTGTACGCTGTTTTATTCTGAATTTGTTTCCGTAATTAATCAGCGTCCAACAGCTTTGGATTTGATTCCAATGGTTGCTCCAAAAGCAGCTGTTGGGGCAATAGATGTTGTGGAGCAAACCGATCATAACAAAGGTTCACAATCGATTGTTTATGAATATGAACCTGATGCTGCGTCTCTTTTAGAGGCCCTTGTACCACGTAATCTTTCGGTGCAAATCTTTCGGGCTTTGCTAGAAAATGTTGCTGGTGAAATGGGCGCCAAGATGACAGCTATGGATAATGCATCGCGCAATGCGGGTGAAATGATTAGTAAATTGACGGTGGCTTATAATCGTCAACGTCAAGCACAGATTACGACAGAATTGATCGAAATTATTGCGGGCGCTGAAGCGCTTTAAATGGAGAAGGTAAGGATTGATGGTAAAAGCAGTAACCTCAAGCAAAGGAACAGAAAAAGGTGAAAAAAAGAAACCAGCTGCTCGTTCCGGCGTGAAAAAAGCCGCTTCGAAATCTCAAGTGGATGTAAAGGCTTCCTCTGTACCTGAGTGTGATGCAGCTAAAGATACACCTGTAAAAAAAGATACATCCGCAAAAAAAGAAGAGCGTGCAAAAGGCGCTGTTGGTGAAATCAAGCAGATTATTGGTGCTGTCGTTGATGTGCAATTTGAAGGTGAATTGCCAAATATTCTCAACGCTTTGGAAACAGAGAATTTAGGCAATCGCTTGGTATTAGAAGTTGCGCAGCATTTGGGTGAAAATACCGTGCGTACGATTGCTATGGATACGACTGATGGTTTGATGCGGGGCCAAAAGGTTGTGGATACAGGCACACAAATTAGCGTTCCTGTAGGAGAAGCAACGTTGGGACGTATTATGAATGTGATTGGGGAACCGGTGGATAATGTGGGACCAATCGCTTCAACCAAAACACGTTCTATTCACCAAGAGGCACCTGAATATGTTGAGCAATCGACTGTTTCGGAAATTCTCGTAACCGGTATTAAAGTCGTCGATTTGTTAGCCCCTTATTCTAAAGGGGGTAAAATTGGCTTGTTTGGTGGTGCTGGTGTTGGAAAAACCGTTCTCATTATGGAGCTTATAAACAATATTGCAAAGGCACATGGTGGCTATTCTGTATTTGCTGGTGTGGGAGAACGTACACGTGAAGGAAATGATCTTTATTATGAAATGATCGAAAGCCGCGTGAATGTGAATCCAAAAGAGAATAATGGTTCAACGGAAGGGTCAAAGTGTGCCCTTGTTTACGGGCAAATGAATGAACCACCAGGAGCGCGTGCGCGTGTGGCTCTTTCAGGATTGACAATTGCGGAAAGTTTCCGTGATGAAGGACAAGATGTTCTCTTCTTTGTGGATAATATTTTCCGTTTCACGCAAGCAGGAGCTGAGGTATCTGCTCTTTTAGGGCGTATTCCTTCTGCTGTTGGGTATCAGCCTACCTTGGCAACGGATATGGGGGCGTTGCAAGAACGTATTACCAGTACAAAAACAGGCTCTATTACTTCCGTTCAGGCAATTTATGTTCCGGCAGATGACTTGACGGATCCGGCGCCGGCAGCGTCTTTTGCTCATTTGGATGCAACAACTGTTCTTTCGCGCTCTATTGCGGAAAAGGGGATTTATCCAGCGGTTGATCCGCTTGACTCTTTCTCGCGTATGTTGGATCCATTGATTGTGGGGGAAGAGCATTACACTGTTGCTTGTCAAGTGCAAACCATTTTACAACGTTATAGAGCGCTTCAGGATATTATTGCTATTCTTGGAATGGATGAACTTTCTGAAGATGACAAATTGCTGGTGGGGCGGGCGCGTAAAATTGAACGTTTCCTTTCGCAACCTTTCCATGTTGCGGAAGCCTTTACTGGTTCGCCGGGGAAACTCGTTCCTTTGGAAGAGACAATCAAAGGCTTTAAGGGGCTTTGTGCTGGCGATTACGATGATTTGCCAGAAGCTGCTTTTTATATGGTTGGTTCGATTGATGAAGCACTTGAAAAAGGAAAGCGTCTCATGGCAGAGGCTTCTTAGTAAGAAGCTTCTTATTCAAGAGAAAACTGTCATGGGTATTTTTCGTTAAAAAGGACGAGTCGTTGGAGAAAACGGAGAGTCCTTATATCGGGTATTGTGGAGACTTTTGTGGAAGACAATAGAGAAGAGCATTTTTTATTTGAGCTTGTATCGCCTGAAAAAATTGTGTTTTCAGAGCAGGTAGTGTCTGTTGTTCTTCCTTCAGCCTCAGGTTATTTGACAGTTATGGCGCATCATGCGCCATTGGTGGCAAGTATTGTGTTGGGCAGTGTTCGTGTTCGTACCTCTTTGGGTGAAAAATTATTTGTTGTATGCGGGGGTGTTGCAAATATTACCTTTTCAGGTTGCTCTTTATTGGTAGAGCACGTTGTGGCTGTAGAGAATCTTTCTTTTGATGTATTAGAACAGCAGATTTTGCAGATTCAAGCGACGTTAGAAGGAGGGACAAGTGATGAGGACAATCATAAAATAGAGGCTTTTTTCCAGCAGTTGTCAGCTGATGGTGCTGTGTTGATAGAAGCGTAGCAGAGTATACAGGAAAAGATGACATGAGCGGAAAAAAGAGTACGGTTGTGTCTGCTAAAAGGAGTGCAAAACCTTTTCCTCATCCTGGTCGTGTCTTTGCGGGACCTTTGCCAAAGTGCTTTGTTTATATTTTTGCTTCTCTTATTTTGCAATGGGCTTATGGTTTAGGGGCTAATATTGTCCAGTCTAACATTGTCCATCTTACGGGTGATTTTCATGCAACTTTGGCCGAGACGACATGGCTGGTAGCGGCTTATATGGCGCCAAATGTGAGTGTAGCGATTATGTTGATCAAAATCCGCTATCAATTTGGGCTGCGCGCTTTTGCTGAACTGTCAATCCTTGGCTTTGTTTTGGTTTGTGTGTTGCAGCTCTTTGTTACGGATTTGCGTTCTGCGCTAATTATTCGCTTTTTTGCTGGGATTGCTGCTGCACCTTTGGCTTCGCTTGCGCTGCTTTATATGATGGAGGCTTTTGCTCCAGCAAAGAAGTTTACTGTTGCTCTGAGTTTGAATTATATGAATGCAGCTTTAGCAGCACCTTTATCACGTTTGATTTCTCCTGATTTGCTGGAAAATGGTGGTTTTTCCAGCCTTTCCGCTCTGGAAATGGGGTTGGTTCTTATCAGCTTGGTCTGTATCTATACTTTACCTCTTACTCCTGTTGTGCGTAGTAAGGTTATTCAAAAATTAGATTGGATAAGCTATGGTTTGATTGCTCTTGGTCTTGGATTAAATGCTGTGATCATGTCTGTTGGTATATTGTATTGGTGGTATGAAGCGCCATGGATTGGTTGGGGGCTCGCACTTGCTATTTTCTCTTTGGCTGTTGCTATTATTATTGAGCTTAATAGAGAAAAACCGTTGATTGATCTCCGTTGGATTTTCAGTAAAGAAATGATACAATCTGTTTTTATTTTATTGATTTTTCATGTTTTTTTGTTGGAACGATCCAATTTGCCCGTCGGTTTTTTTAATCTTTTTGGTTTGCTCAATCGTGAAATGGCGCCCATGTATCTTGCGGTGACATTAGGGATTCTGTTAGGGGGGGCTGTTTGTGTCTTTTTTTTACGGACGGGGCGTGAAGATTATTTTTATTTGTTATCTTTGGGTTGTTTGGCACTTGGCGCTTATTTAGATAGTCGTGTCAATCATTTAACGCGTCCGCAAGATATGATGTTGAGCCAAGGATTGGTGAGTTTTAGTTATGCACTTTTTTTGCCTCCTGCTCTTTTCAAAGGGTTTGTGATTGCTGGTGAGCGAGGGCCGCGTTATGTTTTGAGTTTTATTGCTGTTTTTTTGCTAACGCAAGTGACAGGGGGATTGATGGGATCGGCTTTTTTTGGCACTCTACAGTTTTATTTTGCTCATAAGAACTTTGAGTCTTTAACACAAAATATTGTTGTGACGGATCCGCTTATTTCTGGTGAGATAAATACTTTATTTTCGCCTTCTTATGGTGCTTCTGTTCCCCATGGCTTTGGAAGTGAGCAGGCGACTTCTCTGTTGATAGAGAAATTTAAGTTAACAGCAAATATTTTTGCTTATGATGACGTTTTTCGGCTTTATTTTTATATTTCAATGGCTGTATTCGTTGTTTTTCTTGTTACAATGGTTGTTAAGTCATGCTCTTTGCGTGCGTTAGAAAAGTAGAGTGATGTTATAGAAGAGGGGTGCAAAAAATGATAAAAGCATTACGGTCAAAAGCTACGATTGTTGCATTCCTATCGGGCATTACGGGTGTTTTGCTAATTTTGTGGGCTTGGAGACTTCCTCCTTTTGTAAATAACATTCAAATAACGGATAATGCTTCCATTAAGGGTAATGTTACTCTGGTGAGTTCACAGATCTCTGGGGTGATTGCACGGATTTATGTGCAAGATTATCAACGTGTTGAAAAAGGAATGCTACTCTTTGAGCTTGATGATTCTCTTTTTCGTCAGCAGCTTGCACGGGCACAGGCTGTTCTCGATTCAAAAAATGCAAAACTGGCAAGTATTGAATTGCAAGCTCAGATTTTACAGGGAGAAGTTAATGCTGCAGAAGCGGAATTAGCGCGTTCACGAGCATTCTCTAATGTTGTTTCTGATAGTAAAAAGTTAGGCTTTGGTGATGCGGCAGTTTCTGTTTCTCGCCCTCTTTCACAACTCTTGGCAGCCCTAGAAACAAAACGACAATTGCAAAAACAATTAAATCTTGAACGGCAAAGTTTACAGTCAGAAGTTTCGGGAGCGAAGGTGAGTGTTGAGTTGGCAAAACTTAATCTCGATCATACAAAGATTTTATCTCCTAGAACAGGCTATGTTGGATTGGTTGGCGCTAGGGTAGGGCAATATGTTATGCCGGGGACACAATTGGTCTCTGTTATTTCTGATGATATTTGGATTATTGCTAATTATAAGGAAACGCAACTTTCTCAGATGCGTGTGGGACAACCGGTTGTTTTTTCTGTTGATGCATTGAACAACAAAAAGTTAACAGGGCGTGTGGTTCGTTTTGCACCTGCTACAGGCTCAGAATTTTCATTGTTAAAAACGGATACGACAATTGGTAATTTTATCAAAATTGCGCAACGTATTTCAGTACGGATTGCTTTAGATCCTGGGCAGGAAGGGATTGAAAAACTCATTCCTGGCATGTCCGTGGTTACCTATGTAGATACTTCGCAGCGAGTCGATTCTGGAGGATGAAATTTTGGGTTTTTTCAGTTTAATTTTTGCGTCATTTACTTATAGCAAGTGGTTGTTTACGTTGGAAGATTTCGTTTGGTTTGCTATACTACATGTTTTAAAGCTCTTAGGCTTCTTATACTTTTATGTCATGATGTAAAATAATGTTCTTTAGAATATTAAAGCGCATGCATCTTTACTCACTTCCATTTCTTTTGAACTAACTCAGTAGGGGGATGGAGTATTGGAAGCTTTGCCTGTGGTTTTGCACAACACTGTCCTTTGAGGTGTGGTGTCACCGCATGTTTGGAAGATGGGGGTGGGGGATGCCAGATAAAAAACTGGATTATAGACTGCTCGGATAGGTGGGAAACTTATCCTGTTGGGAGAGGGCATAAAGTTAGGAGGAAGACGTAAAGTTTATATTTTGTAAACCATAAAAAATGCCCGCTTTGAGTCGGGCATTAAAAGGGAAGGTTATTGGTTGTGTTATTAATTTTTACGGATCAGCAAGAAGCTTACTAAAACGACTCCTGCTGCTAATGCGAGGGTTTTTTTAGGATTTTCTTTCGCTTTTTTCTTTAATTCTGTAGCATGTTCGTTGAGGTGATAAAGTGCGTGACGGCCTTTTTGTTTCCATGTATTAAACAGCTCAGAAATGTTTTCAAAGCTATCATTTTGAAAACTCCAATGATTTACGGGGACCAGCTCTCTTTTTAATTGTGCTATACGTTTTTTAATTTTAGCATTTTTTCTATGGGGTGAAAATAGACACATTTATTGACTCCTTCATGTGTTAAATTGTTGTGTGACAGTTGGAATTGTGTTTGGGGTTTTGCTATAACGGCTTGAAAATTGAAAGGTTGCATTGATAATGCCGTGCGTGGGTGAGATGAGAGTTAAGAGTTTGGGTTTAATGAGGCATTTCTTAATGTACTCGAGTTCATTTCGTGATGGTGTTTGTTAAGGATGTAAGGTAAAAATTTTTACAAAATGGTGTAAGATTCATTCATAAAAATGGTGGGCGATGTCTTCATTTTTTTGTTTGTTTAAAGTGTTGGGATAGCTTTTGGCACTTGAAATAGTTTATAAGGAGTTTTTATCTACCTATTCTCTTGTGGCTGTAGGGAAGTGGTATTGATTGATTCAATTAAGAAGATTTAAAATGAGGAAATCTTATGATATTTGGGTTTTCCATTCAAATTTGTAAAAAATAGATTATTATAAATCAATATGTTGGATTAATTTGGCGATGTCTTTCATGCATTTTTAAAAATGGCGCTTTGATGGGTGTTATTTGTTGTGTTGTAAAACACTGTTTTGTGATGACATTAATGTCAGGTATCGGAATGCAACTTAAAAATACAGTATTGTCTCTGTTTTGTTTCAGTTTCTTTTTGAAGCAACCAAGTGTAGAAGTATAAACTTGAACAGAAGTAGTAGAACTTATCCGGTACGTCTATAGAATGAATCCACCTATGAGTTGTATTGCATCAGTGTTAGTAGGTAGAACCTTTTGAGAGCAATCTGTTAAGATTGGTGGGCGGTGTAATTTTCGTCCTTTGAAGCGCGGAGGAAATCAATGTAAATAATGATTGATAGCGCAGGTTTTAAAAATTTGAGGACTTGATGAGTACGACCTATTTTTTATCTAAACCACTTGAGCGTCGTCGATCTGTTGGTGTTGCTGTTGGTGATGTGATCATTGGGGGGCAGAGCCCGATAGTTGTACAGTCGATGACCAATACAGATACCGCTGATGTTGATGCAACTGTTTCTCAAGTAGCTGCTCTTTGGCAAGCTGGCTCACAATTGGTTCGAATTACTGTTGATCGCGATGAAGCGGCGGCGGCTGTACCAAAAATACGGGAGCGATTGGAGAGGTTAGGATTTTTTGTACCATTGGTTGGGGATTTTCATTATATTGGTCATAAGCTTTTATCTGAGCATCCTGCGTGTGCTGAAGCGCTTGCAAAATATCGCATCAATCCTGGAAATGTAGGTTTTGGCGCAAAAAAAGATCGTCAATTTGCAGAAATTATTGAGATTGCTTGTCGGTATCATAAACCTATTCGTATTGGCGTGAATTGGGGCTCTCTTGATAATGCGTTGTTAACACGGCTTATGAATGAAAATGCACAGCAAGAAAATCCTTTATCGGTTGCTGAAGTGATGCGGGAAACTGTTGTGCAGTCGGCTTTGCTTTCGGCTACTTTAGCAGAAGAGTTAGGGTTGGGGCGTGATAAAATTATTCTTTCTGCTAAAGTGAGTGATGTCCAAGATCTTATTGCTGTTTATACCACCTTGGCGGCGCGTTGTGATTATGCTCTTCATTTGGGATTAACGGAAGCTGGGATGGGAACAAAGGGCATTGTTGCTTCTTCGGTGGCTTTGGGTATTTTATTACAGCAAGGGATTGGCGATACGATACGAATTTCCTTAACACCAAAACCTGGTGGTGATCGGACACGAGAAGTAAAGGTGGGGCAAGAACTTTTGCAAGTGATGGGGTTTCGGCAATTTTTGCCTGTGGTTGCGGCTTGTCCTGGTTGTGGGCGCACAACCTCAACGGTCTTTCAACAATTGGCACAAAAAATTGAAGCAGATTTATACAAAAATATGCCTGTTTGGCGTGAAAAATACCCTGGCGTTGAAAGTTTGAAGGTTGCTGTGATGGGATGTATCGTCAATGGACCGGGGGAATCAAAGCATGCGGATATTGGAATCTCTTTGCCTGGAGTGGGGGAAAGTCCTGCGGCACCTGTTTTTATTGAGGGACAAAAGGTAAAAACTTTGCGGGGTGATCACATTGCTGAAGAATTTGAAGCACTTTTGAGTGATTATATTCATACACGCTTTGGGCAAGGTTGAGGTAAAATCGCATAAGGTTGAAGTAAAAATGGTGTGTCGTTTTTTTAAACAAGCTGTCTTCAATGTGAAGAGGGTGCTGTTGTATGCTGCTTTAGCTATGGTCAATACTGTTGTTGGTTACTTATTATTTTAGGTAAAACCAGATGATATGCCTGTTTTAGAATCAGAAGCTTATGAAAGATATTAATGAGTTTGAGTGTGTTAAGACTATTAAGCAAAACGATATGAATACTTTAATAGATCCGTAAATGTTGTTGCTGGTTTTTTGGCTGCTCTTGAGACAGTAAAATATTTAACGGATTCTTCAAATATCAAATTATAGAAAGAACATTGTTCATTCATTGTTTCGGTATTTTCCAGCTATAAAATTGATAGGACTGAAGATCCTTATAGCGGTTATAGCCCTATTTGTCGTAAAATGTAAGCTTTTATATTGATATAAAATGATGTATACGGGTGCCTTTTTTGGCGTTATTGGGGGAGTGCATGACAAGTATATTAGCGTTTGGCTTTTTATTTAACGGTATAAGGATTTTAACCGGCGCCTTTATTGTCTTTTATATGCTTGAAAAAGGCTTAACACTTATTGATATTGGGATCATTAAGTCGTTTCAGGCTTTTATTATGATGGTTACAGATATTCCTCTGGGATATTTTGCTGATCGAAAAAGTTATAAAATATCGATCGTTTTGGCAGCGGCTTTTGCTGCTACATGGCTCTTTCTCATGGGATTTTCTACAAGCTTTTATGGTTTTCTTTTGGCAGAATCTTTTAATGCCTTATCGCTGACATTGATTGCGGGGGCTTATAATGCTTTACTTGTTCAATATGCAAAAGCAAAAGTGACATCGACTAAAAAAGTGCTGGGAGCGAGCTCTCAATATAATTACATCGGCATGTTTATATTCAGTTTGATCGGTGCTTATTTTGCTGATTATTCGAGCCAATATATATGGTATATCGCGGCGTTTTTAATGTTGATGACAGCACTCTTTGGTTTGTTTTTTCTTGATGACTTGAAGGGGGAGAAAAAACCAAATAAAGCGAATTCTCTCATTTGTGAAGCTAAGGAGATGTTGTCTATTTTTATTAAAGTTCCTTATATTTCTTTATGCTTTTATTTTTCATTGATCTTTTTCAATATATTCTCGCAGTATTGGCAGTGGATATTTAAAGATCATCATATTAATGTCACTTATTTTGATCTTGGTGTGACATTTTCGCTGATATTGTTCTCTCAGCTTTTGGCTAGTTTTCTCTTTACAAAACTAAGTGAAAGAATGAACTTTATTTTACTGTTGTTTCTTTCTGCTTCACTGATTTTTACCGTTGCTTTCTTTGAACCAAGAAAAGAAATGGCTGTCATTTTAGTTTGTATGATTTTTTATCTCATTAAATATACATATCTTCGTGTAGAAGTTGTTTTGCATGATAGTATTAGTGATCATTTCAGGGCTACATATGAATCTTTCTTGTCAACCGTTGGGAGATTTAGCTTATTGGTATTTTTTTACATGAGTGCGTATATGGTCAATATATTTGGCTTTTTCTCACTCGTTTATATTTTTGCTATTTATTTATTGATTTACTTGTTGGCAGTACTTTTTTTAGAAGGAACTCTCAAAAAAGTTCAGTGAAAATATTAACTTATTACGATACGTGTTTTATAGGGTTTCATAGTGGGGCAAAGCTTTGATTTATTAAGGCGCATCGTTGTTTTTGCATGTTGAATGAGAAAGCTGAATAGTGTCAGTTATTCTTATTTAAAATCTATGTATGTTGAAGCAATCAAAGTCATCTGCTTGTACGTTATAAGTGGGCTTGGCATAATAATCATTAAAATGGCATAACAATCATTACAAAAGAAATAAAAATGCTGCTCATGAATATTACACAAAGGGTTGCTGACAAGATTGGACGCTGATAAAGAACATGATTGTGCCGGATTATATACTTATTAAGGAATGGTGATGGAGCAGTTTTCTCATTTTCATTGGTTCCTTACTGGTAACACTTTATCTCATTAGAGCTAATTTAAGCAGTCGGACAATTTATAGCCTGTTCAAATAGGCTTTCCTCATGACTGATTTTATTGTTGATATATTTAACGCGTTTTATTGCTGTTTTCTTTAAAATATCAATTATCTTGTTGAGATAATTTTTTACGTTGTACATTCTCATTTTTGAGTATTTTCTCTTTGATTGTGGTGTTAGCTCTGTATTTTCTGATGTTAGAAAATTTCTGATCCAGATAATAAACTTATCTATGGAAACTTTGAATGACATCCCCCCTCTTTGAGAGGGAATAAAACCAAGTACAGAAATATTGTTGAGTACAATTTGCTACAAATAAGCCACAAGAAACCAGCACATATTGATATATTTGATAGGAATCTGTTAAGCCGTACAAATTATGGTTATTATAAAGGTAAAGCGATGAAATCGTTATCCATAACGTGTGTTGTAACATTTATAACTCTTTTTTCTGTATTGGTATTGTTGGGATGTACGCGTGTAGATAGTTTAGAGCAGTACAATAAACTTTACGAAGAATATATAAGTGAAAAATACGAGGCTTTTGAACATTTTCAAAAGCAGGAACAAGCAAGAAATTTCGTCTATAGCCGTGGTTATCAAAATATAGCGCCCAAATTTGATATTATATGGCATCGACACATACTTATTGTTTTATGTGGACGCTTTGTTAATTTATTACGCAGTGATTATAATGAGGAGATGTCATGGGCAATGCTACCCAATGTCATAAGCAGTTTGCGTTATGACTATAATTGGAGAGAAAGCGATTTTATCTGGGCTTATAATATGTCTATGAATTCTACCGACCCCATGATTGATTATGCGAAAAAATTTCTTAATTCTTCAAGTGGAAATGGTATTAGCCCAACAACACAAATTATTGACCTTGTGTCTAGTATGAGAGCTGGTCATGATGACAATACTAAACAAATAGCGCGTTTTTGCAGAGAACTCCACACGATATATGATATGATGAAACCAAGAGGAATTTACAAATGATATTGAATGGGTAATGAGAAAAATTCTCTCGAAGGGTATTAAATGGCTATAATACTCTTGATAATTGCGGCATTTTCTTGGCCATGTTGCTTGTTTTTTTATTATGGCTTCAAAAGGTGGACATATTTTCCAGCTTTGGCAACAGGCATAGGTTCACTTACAATGATGCTTTTCATCTTAATAAGAAAATTGCACTTAAAGGAGGAAATTTGCACTTGGATTGAAAAAACGACTTATCACAAATTAGATTGCGCTATTATATATAATAATAAGGACTTTTTTATCTTTCTGTTGCAAAGATCATTCTCTGTTTAATCTTATCAATTCTCTGTTTGTGTGATGAATTGAATAAACGAGATAAAGAGCGTGATGAATTAAAGTTCTACAGTGATCATGATTATTATTAAATTGAAGTTATTACACACTTTTGTAAATAAAAATGTTTCTGCTTTTGAAGGAGCACGCCGACACAATCATTCACTTTGCTAGCCCCTAATGTTGCGACAGCCCTTGGCTTTTAAGACGGTTCATAAGAGGCATTTTTTTAGTCTTTTCTTTGATGTTTTGCCCTACGCGGCTCTCTCTGTTTTTGAGGTGCAAGCAAGTGATTTTTATTGATTCAATATACACAGATTTGAAATGAAAGAATCTTACGGTATTCAGGGTTCTTATTCAAGTTGAACAACCGAGAATTATGATTATAAATCAATGTGTTATATCTTTCCAGCTTAAGAAAAGAGAGATCAGTAATAATACTGCTTTGGTCTTTCGTTCTATTGAAATTAATGGCTTTATTTATCCTGTTATGCCGTAACATACTGTCATTTGAGGGGTGGTGAAGGTATCCTGTTTGATACATTAAGTATTTTAAGAAGTACATGGTGAATATTCTTAAGTCTTGCTTATCGCGTCTTTAGTTTAAGTGAATCGCATGTGTGGAATCGGCTTTAAAGCATCCACTGTAATATCTTTTAAAACATGATGATTACGCATTTTCACATTTTGTTTCTTTTAGTCTTTAATGGAAGGCATTTTTCATGCAAAATAGGATACCCAGAATGCATTTGTGTTATAAATTCACGCGGCTTGTTTTAATGAAATTCCTCTCAAGATTTGTCGTACCCATTTCATGATAAGGACTATAATGGAGATTAATAGTAACGTTTCTTGGAAAAGTCTATTATGCATTCAATAAATATGACGGTGTACACTATGTACAATAGGGTGGATGAAGTTTAATTTTGGCGTATTGCACTAAAGTGTGCTGCTTGTTGGAGGGGGAGTGCTTTAGCGCCAAAAGGATGTAAGAATGCTTCTGCTTTACTGATGAGTATATCTCGCTTTTTTTGGGTTTCTTTAATGCCGTAAAGATGAACAAAAGTGGCTTTTTGTGCCGTTTCATCTTTCCCAGCCGTTTTTCCTAGGGTTTGCGTGTTGGCGGTGACATCAAGAAGGTCATCGGTTAATTGAAAGGCTAAACCAAGATAGGTACCAAAATCAGTAAGCTTTTCGGTTAATTCTTTAGATGCATTGCCAATGATGGCACCTGCTTGGCAAGCAAAGCTTATCAGGGCTGCTGTTTTCATGTGTTGTAGAGTGATGATGTCAGTACTTTCTTGCGGTCTTTTTTCAGCTTCAAGGTCCAGCATTTGTCCACCTAACATACCGCCAAGTCCTGCCGATTGTGCAAGAGACGTGATCAGCTTGATTCTAATATCTGTAGATAGATTACTAGCTTTATGGGCAATGATTTCAAAGGCAAATGTTAAGAGGGCATTGCCTGCTAGAATTGCTGTTGCTTCATCAAATGCTACATGGACAGTGGGTTTTCCACGCCGGAGTATATCGTTATCCATAGCGGGAAGATCATCATGAATGAGCGAATAACAATGGATACATTCTAAGGCACATGCAACATCAAGAGAATGTTCTACAGGGACGTCAAAAAGTGCAGCACTTTGAATTACAAGAAAAGAACGCAAGCGTTTTCCACCGTTCAGCACACCATAGCGCATGGCTTTGATTAAGTTTTTAGGGCGTGAAATTTCACCATTTTGGATTTGATCACTTAACAGGGTATCAAGCCGTTTTTCAACGGTGTCTCTATGTTTTGCAAGAAGGGTGGTAAATTCGTGCATTCTTGCTTCCTTTGTTTTTACAAAAATGAAATTATGAAGTTTAAAGAGAAAGGTTGTCGCTTTTTCTTGTTTTCATAAATTGGCGTCGTTTTTTATTAAAAATCAACTTCTCTTTTTATCCGTATCTCTACTGTATGCGCAAATCCCTTTTTAAACCAAATAAAAATTGAATGAAGGGCTTATAAAAAAGCTTTCATTGGTGTATAAAATTCTTAAATTTTGCAGTGTTTTTGATATTCATTTGATTATTGTGACACCATTTTTGATAACAGGAAGGTCATTTTTGGTAAGAGGAGGATCATTTTGACATTGCCTCTTCTTTTTTATCAGTGTATAATATCCTCAAATTTTATGGTGTTTTAAATGAAGCATTGTCATTTTTGACATTGCTTTTTCTGTTTTAATGGATTTGGAGTGTCTTTTTATGGCTGTACCTAAACGAAAAACCTCTCCAGCGAAGAGGGGCATGCGCCGTTCGGCTGATGCTCTGAAGGCGCCGACTTATATTGAAGATAAAAATTCTGGTGAATTACGTCGTCCTCATCACATTGATTTGAAAACGGGAATGTATCGTGGGCGTTCCGTTTTAGTGGTTAAAGACTGAGCGTTTTCTTTCTTTTCCAGTGGTGAACTTCTTTTATTTCGTCGATCAATGCACGCTTGGGGCGTGCATTTTCGCTTTAAGATCAATGTTGGGGTTCCCTTTCGTCGCCCTCTATTGATATGGAAAAGGGAATGTATCATGGGCATTCTGTTTTAGTGGTTAAAACTTTAGCATTTTATTTCTTTTCCAGTGGTGAGCTTCTTTTGTTTCATTAGTGAATGCATAGGGTAAGATGCGTTTTTCATTTTTTCTTGAGAACATGTGTGGGATAAAGTTTTGCTTTAGAGAAATGATTCTATTGTGGGAGATGATTTTCTTGTTTTCTTGAGAGGCTATAAAAGATTGCTTGTATCAGTGTCTTTTATGACGACTTCGTTAAGAGCTTGGGTATTGATATAAGTTAGCTCAGTAATAGAATCATTTTGTATCGCACTTAATCTTTATTGACTCTAGAGAGAATCCTATTAGACCGTTAAATATCATCTTTAAGGCGGTTGATCTATGTAAGGATTTAAGCATACCGGTGTTTTTTATGAGAATATTTAAGGCAATGGTTTGTCTATAGGCTTATATTGTGACATGTGATTCTCCTTAAAAAATAGAGATCGACATCACATTGATTTATAAAGATCATTTGTTGTTTTGCGCCTTGAATGGAAGGTCTATCGTAGGATTTTCTCATTTCAAATTTTTCCCCATGTTGAATCAATGATAATCACTTGCTTTTCGGTCACAAGTGGGGCTGGCATGTGGGTAAAAACTCTATAAAAAAGGAAAAAATGTTTATAATGAATATTTTCAAATGTAAGGATTGTTGTAACATTGGGGTTAAATGTATGCTGATGCCAGCGCGCTTTCTTATGAGCAGAAAAGAGAAAACCGTTACAAGACAGAAGGTGTACACATTCAATAATCTTTAGTACTTTTTATGATAAAGGTGCATGAGACTTTTCTATGAATATCACGCTGTCTTTTTATGTTTTTGAACTAAGAATTGTCTATGTATTTTTCTTATTTTTGTGAATATAAGGGATTTGTTGCGAACAGCTTGTAAAAATAAGTAAACTTAAAACCAAATATGTTATGTGTGGGGGTGAGCAAAGTATTTTATCAAAGCCGGTACGATTCTCCAGTTCATAGCTGGTTTATGAATGATTTTATGGTGTTGCTTACCTAAGTTTATGATTTTTTTGTTATCTGTTTATAACTAGACAACATATTGATTTATATATATAATTCACTTATTTCAAATCTCTCTATCTAGAATCAATCAAAACCACTCGTTTGCACGTCACAAGTGGGATGAGTGTGTGGATAAAATTTGTATAAGAAAGGACTAGAAATGGTTCTTATAAATCGTCTTAAGAGCCAAGGGCTGTCGTAACACCCACGAGCTGGAAAATATAATGATGGTGCCGGCTTGCTTCTTCACAAACGTAAAGATGGAGGTGCTCAATGGATTTATCGTTATACCATTCATAGTCGGCGATGTGAAATGGGCATGGGGGACTTGAGAGATGTTTCTTTAAAACAAGCCCGTGAATTGGCAACTGGGTGGCGTTCTGTGTTACGTGAGGGGCGTGACTCCATTAAAGAACGCGATGAACAAAAGCGTGAGGCAATGCGTAATCTTCATTATTTAAAAAACATTGCTTTAGATGCATTTGAAAGTCGTAAAGCTGAATTAAAAAGAGATGGTAAAGCTTGTGATTAGTTTTTACCCTTACGCCTTTATATTCTCCCTAAATTAGGCTGTCTGCCTGTTTCAGAGATTACGCAAATTGAGATACGCAATACCCTTGCCTCTATTTGGCATGCAAAAGCTGCAACAGCAGATAAAGCACTGAAGCGTCTTAATATTTGTCTCAAACATGCGGTTGCTTTGGGTTTGGATGTTGATTTACAAGCAACAAAAAAGCACGCGCACTCTTAAGGTAAGCAACGTCATAAAACGCAAAATAGACCAGCCATGGATTGGAAAGATGTTCCTGCCTTTATTCAGTTACTCTGTAAAACACAAAACATAACACAACTGGCTTTGCGTTTGCTTATCCTGACAGGCGTTCGTAGCAATCCTTTGCGTCATATTCGTGAAGATCAGATTGAAGATGATAACTGGACAATTCCTGCTGAGAATATCCAATCTTTAGCGGTCTGTTTGAAACAGAGATTAAGACTTTTAAGAGTTCTATGAATCGTTCTAGATTTTTTGTGTCCGATTGGAATAAGAATATTGCGTATATCTCCTCTGAAATAAGAATATAACCTCATTTTGGAAAAATATGAAATTGAAAGGGCAATGCTAACGTTCATTTTTATTGTTATTGTTTAAGTTAGTTTTACTGTTTTCAAAAGTATTTGGAACGCCTTTTACAGAATGGAGATGATGGTTTTAGTTCATGCTTTTTTATCGCGTTCTTTAATGGGGAATGCTTCTCATGCAAAATAGAGCGCCCAAGACAAAATATCTTATGTTGTACCGTCACGCATTTTTTTTAAGCAATATTTTTCAATATTTGTGGCATCCATTTTATGACGGTGTTTTTGAATGTTACAATGGTTTTGTAGAAGGGGATAAATGGTAAAGTTTCGGTGTAGTGTATAAACGGCACTATGATCTTTACGCTTAAATAAAAAAGCAAGCCCCGCCCTTACACATCTTGCCAGATTCCAATGTTGGTATATCCTTTGGTGCTTGAGACAGTGTCTCGCTCTTTTTGTACAGTTTTTACCCACAGATCAGCTCCGCTTGTGATTGACAAGCAAGTGATTTGATTAATTCAACATGAGAGAAATTTGAAATGAGAAATCTTACCATATTCAAGATTCTAATTTAATATGAATAATGCTAGATTATGATGATTAATCAGTTTGTTATCTATGAAGAAAGAAAATAAGGAGGAGGAATTTGTCGAAAAGTTAGATTGTTTATAGATTGGCGCTGGTTAAGAAACTTTGTCCTTAAGGGTAGAGAGGATGTTAAAAAATAAAACCAGCTTTTCGCTGGTTTTATCGAAATATCATCATTATGATGAAAGAGTGTATTATGCAGCGTAGACAGCTTTACTGTTTTCATCTGTTTCTTCTCTCTCAGTTTTAAACTCGCGTTCCGGCTTGTTGGAGAGATGCATCTCTATGAGATTGATAGCTTCTGTTTCAGAAAGACTATTAATAACCGCAATTTCGCGGGCCATTCTTTCAAGAGCAGCTGTATAAAGTTGGCGCTCAGAGTAAGATTGTTCAGGCTGTAGATTAGAGCGGAAAAGATCACGGACCACTTCGGCGATACAAATAAGATCTCCTGAGTTGATTTTAGCATCATATTCTTGTGCACGACGTGACCACATGGTCCGTTTAACGCGTGCTTTTCCGCGTAAAACTTTTAAGGCACGTTCGACAGAATCACTAGCAGATAATTTACGCATTCCAACGGAAAGGGCTTTTGCAATGGGGACTTTGACATCCATCTTATCTTTCGCGAAATGAATGACAAAAAGTTTTAATTTATGTCCTGCAACTTCTTGATCTTCAATCGCTATAATTTGTCCTACTCCATGCGTAGGGTAGACGATATATTCAGAGGTTGCAAATTCTTTGGTCTTGGAAGACGTTCCATGTTGGGATGCCATATTTTAGTTTACTCCCTTATGATCAACAAATGTATCGGAAAACAGGTTATAAACCTGAGGGTTGAGTTTTCTTTAACCAAGTATATTGTACCAATTAAGTGAGCATAAAAGCCGAGTACTTTTAAATCAAAAAAAATACACCGCTTTACTATAAAAAGCAAAGAAAAATACTTAGAAAGATGATCATGTTAAAATAACATTAACATCAAAATTTAAAAGAATCAATCATTTCGCTTGAGGATTTTTTATTTTTACAAGAGAAGTCTTTCAATCATTGAAGGAGGAGAGTGTACACTTTATCATTACTCTTCGCCACTTCCTGGATTTTCTGAAAAATACTTTTCTAATTTATTTGGAACGCCATCCATTTCTTTTGCTTGAGGAAGAGGATCTTTTCGGGTGGTTAGATTAGGCCATTTGTTTGCATAATGAAGATTGAGTTCTAACCACTTTTCTAACCCTGGTTCTGTATCAGGTAAAATCGCTTCTGCTGGGCATTCTGGCACGCAAACACCACAATCGATGCATTCATCGGGGTGAATAACAAGCATATTTTCCCCTTCATAAAAACAATCAACTGGGCAGACTTCAACGCAATCCGTATATTTGCAGTGAATGCAGTTGTCGGTTACTACGTGGGTCAAGATCGAACTCCATTTGTTACTTTAATTCTCTTTAGAGGAAAGTGTGTGCGTGTTTTTATGATTGGTGAGTTGTTCGCGTAGTACAGCTAGTTTCGCAAAAGGTGAATCAGGATTAAGGCGCTTTTCTTTTTGAAAGGGCTTATGATTTGCATGTTTCCCTTGGGATTTGTGGAACTTATGAGAGCGTTTTGCTTGTGATGGTGCTTCTTGAGGGGAATTTTCATTTTTGTATTCCGCTTTTTTTACAGCGTTCTTCGATTTATTTTGCCATTTATTTCCTAATTTATCACGTTTTTTTTGTGCATGGTGGGGAAATTGATGCTTATAATGCCATAATAAAATAACTTTATCTTCTTCTGTAGAGCGAGGGGATTTGGCAAAATTCCCAATAGGTTCAGCTTCTGGTAAACGATTGGTTTTATGGAGATGTTTTTCAATACCAGAGGATGAAATGTTTGGGTATGAGATATTTTTTCCCTCTCGTGTTGTTTCTAAATCGCTTATTGTTTTCCATTGACTTCCAACGCATTCTGCTGCGGGAACATCTTGCATTGTCTCATTGACAGGGGAAGAGGCTTGGTGTGCAAGGAGATTTTGTTCAAAAACAGTATTGCTTATGCTGTACGATTGATAACCAAGTCCTTTGAGGATTTCTTCCATATCATTTCCATTGGCCCCAAGAATGGACATCATGGCTGGTGTAACAAAAAAACTTTTTCCATCATAGGCGCCATCTGGTTTGGGATCACTTCCTTGTTTCCAATGAAGTGCGGGACGGATGAGATTGGCAAGACGTTCTAAAATATCAATCCGTACAGCACGTTGTCCTAAGATTCGGTAGCCGGCTAATTGATAAAATTGGCGGTTATAGGTAGAGTCAACCATCAAAGAGGTTCGACCAGCAGATAATGCTGAAAAAATTTCACCCAAACCAGTTTGATCTTGTCCCGCATTTTGAAGATTCCACAGGAGAGTAATGGCTTGAACTGGAGCAGGTTTAAGCATTCCGGCAACATAGATATGAAAAGCGCCAAAACGCACGCCTAGACGCCGAAGAACGGCACGTGATTCTTGCGCAAGGTTTTTGACAATGTCTAAGACTTCGCGGCGTGGTAAAATCCCTAAAGAGTTAAAAAGTTGTAAAACAAGACTGTTTGTTGAATCTGTTAAATTATCAGCATTGCGCAAATCAAACAGGGGTTTTAAAGTCGTTTCAAAATGAAAGGTGACAAAGCGTTCTAATCGTTTCACAACGTTATTGCGGGATTCTCCCGTGAGTTGTTCATCTGCTAAAACAATCAGTTTTGGTTTGAAAAAATCTTCTGTTGCTACAAGTTGTCCTACGGGTTGACCAATCCAGCGCACAATTCCATCAGAACTGAGGGTAAAATCTCCATTTGCAGAAGCACAAAAACGTGTCGCGCGTTTGGAAAAAGCAAGAAACAAATTCTCATTCTCTGTTGAAATTTGCTTCTCAGCTATTTGATCGGTACTGTTTTTGTTGGCATAAAAACGAAAACCTTCAAATTTACCCCTTCCGTGTTTTTCAATGAGAATATCATCTTGAAGAATCTCATTCTGTTGAACAATCTTGCTATCCATGATCATTTTCTTTCTCAGTGTGACACTGGTCAAAAGCTTTTTGCGACAATTTCATAATGGTGCTCTTTCTTTAACACGTTTGTTGCGTTTGCTTCAATCACTCTTGTCATTTTTTGCTGTTTCTTTGCGCCTTTAAAACTTGAATGATTCTTTTTTCATTCAGTTTTCATTCAGTTTGGATGCTTTATATTTGCAAATTACACTTATTAGTTGTATTGTAAAGCTAAAAGCATAAATAAATTCTTCGATTTAAAAGGAAACGGAACCGGTTATCAAAAAACGGCATTTCTTTTGCATGATCACTTTATTTTTTTGCTGTTTTGTCATGAAAAGTGAAGAGAAAGTTTTTTCAAATATTTCATAGGCTAAAAGGCATATTGTAAAGGCATTTTGCAGGTGAAATTGTGTCTTATGACAAGAAGTTTTACCATGACAGTAAAAAAAACAATTGCGATTATAAAATTACACGTTAAAGTAGTGGTTACAGAAGTTAACAACTTTTGCGTTCTTTTTAAGCGAAGAACAATGATGTCGTTGCCAAATCAATTTTGATAATTTTAATCGCAAGGGGTTATTATGGGTAATCTTTCAAATGCTGTTTATAAAAGCAGCAAAAATTATAGCGATGCAGACAAAAGCTTAGGACGTAATATGATGCGTTCTGCTATGCAAGCACCTTATCTTGAACGACAAAAAGAGCATGATTTGGCTCTGCGGTGGAAAGACAAACGTGATGATGATGCCATGCATCAAATTGCAGCGGCTCATATGCGTTTAGTGATTGCTATTGCTAATCGCTTTAAACGTTTCAAAATGCCATTGGGGGATTTGGTACAAGAAGGGTATGTGGGACTATTGGAAGCAGCTGCACGTTTTGAACCTGATCGAGAAGTGCGTTTTTCAACATATGCAACGTGGTGGATACGCGCTTCTATTCAAGATTATATTTTGCGAAATTGGTCAATCGTTCGAGGGGGAACGAGTTCTTCGCAAAAAGCACTTTTCTTTAATCTCCGGCGTTTGCGTGCAAAACTGATACAAGATGATAGTGCTTTGTCAAAACAGGATATTTTTCGCACAATCGCTGAAAAACTCGGTGTTTCCGTGCGCGATGTTGAAACGATGGATTTTCGTTTTTCCAGTGCTGATAATTCCTTGAGTGTTTCTGTTTCTGAGAACAGTGATAATCCCATTGCTAAGATGGATGTTTTGGTGGATGATAGTCCTCTTCCTGATGCTTTAATTGAGCAAGTCATTGATGGTCAACGGCGTACACAATGGCTTTACGATGCGTTGCAAATTCTCAACGAACGGGAGTTGGAAATTATTCGTTTTCGTCGCTTAAATGAAGAGGGTGCGACTCTCGAAGTTTTGGGTGAAAAGTTAGGAATCTCGAAAGAGCGCGTGCGTCAAATTGAAGCTAGGGCTTTGCAAAAATTGCGTTCTGCTCTCCTTACGATTCATTCAGAAGATGCTTACGATATATAAGCAGTGAAAGGCTTTTGGGGGGGGAGGAAAGAGAATATATTAAGTGGGGGCATATGAGAATATGATAAAGTCAGTTTTAGGGGATGGCCGAATTTGTTTAGGAATATGCCTCCTTGGGAAGTGCTACTAATAAACAGAGGAAGATAGGGGGCTGTTAGTTGGAGGAAATATATATCAAACGGAGGACTATAAAGGCATGATGAAGTTGGATTTTAAAGTGTTCCTCTTTATTTTCGAATATGCTTTAAGGGGGAGGGCGTGATACAGACAGAAAAGAATCAAAACTGTAACAGATGAGAAGAAAGGCTTATTCTGTAATAATTTTCACTTTTGTACCTGCGGGTAAAGTTTGCGTTGGTGAGAGGGCGTTGAGGATGCGAAAGAGTTTTTCTTTATATGGTGTGTATTGCATTTTATCTGCAAGATTTGCAACGGTTTCTCCTTGTTTAACACGGACAACACGGATTTTTAAGGGCTGCAATTTTTTTAACTGTGAAGATGAAAGAGAATGAAAGCTTTGTAGCGTTTTTTGGGCAACCTCTGCAAAATTTCGAGCATTATGTGGAGCGGCCGTCAAAAAACGAAAGATGTGGTTGTTGAATGGAATGACAACCACATCAAATTGCCATTGATCATTGGTAGCATGGGCCCTTGCTCCAAGTAAATTTTGGCTTTGGGATTCTTGACGCATAAATTCTTGATTGGGGAGCCCTTGAATTGTGATGGGGCGGATAGATGATTGGTCTAGACCGATAATCCAGCCACTTTTCAAATAATCACTCGCAGATATTTCAGCAGGATGTGGAATAGCGTCAAAACGAATCGCAATTTTATCTGGTCCACTGGCCCAAACAGTATGTGCTGAATGTTCTATTGTAAAATTGTTTGGAACAGAAAAAGCTATGCGCAATTGTGGGTGAATAAATTGGTTGCCTCGTACAAAACCTGTATAAAAGCCTCCTCCAAAAATTATGCCATCAATGCTTTTGAGAAAAGAATCGTGATCAGATATTTTACTATTCCCTTTACTGATTTTACCCGCTTTTTTTATCGCAAGCCGAATGCGTTGAGGGGTAGTTGGGTGAGAGGCTAGAAAATCTAGAGAGGCATTTTGGGAGCCAGAGATATTACGAAAAGCACTATAGGCTTCCATTGTTTGAAGAAAGCGTGGTGAAGCAAAAGGATCATATCCTGATTGTTGGAGCATTTCGAGCGCAATGGAATCAGCTTCCAGCTCTTGATTGCGGGAAAATTGCGCGAGTTGTTGCTTGTTTTGCATAGGGTTATGAAGTTTTTTGCCAATAGAAGAAAGAAGACGTGAAGACATGTGATTTGTCATCTTTAATTGGGCTTCTTTTTGCAGGCGTAAAATGCCATGATTGGCTCTGATATGTGCTATCTCATGGGCTAAAATGGCTGCAACTTCTGAAGAATCATTGGCTAATGCCAGCATACCACGAGTGATGTAGATCGAGCCGTTGGGGAGCGCAAAAGCGTTGATAGTTTCTGAGTTTAAAATTGTTACAGAATAGCTTTGATGAGAACTATGTGATGCAACTGCCAGTTTACGGACAATCTTTGCTAAAAGGTGTTCAAGTTTTGCATCATGATAAGCGCCACCATACATTTGCAAAATACGTGGGTGTTGCAGAGCGCTTAATGTGACATAGATATTGTGGTTGTTGGTACGTTTGATCGTTTTAGAAGAAGTGGAAGAAAACCTATCATTTTGAGAAAAGGGTGTATGACAAGCTGAAAGGAGAAACGTTAAACTTATGAAAGTTGCTTTATACAGGCAAGAGCGAAAAAGAAAATTGCGGTGAAAAATGGGGTGCGTTGGACCATGGTGCACATTATTTCTGCGGAGTAATTTGGCAAATTGCATTTGTATCTTTGTATCGTATGTTTCTTTAAGAAAGGCATTAGGGATAAGGATTCGTTTGGCTATATCACGCTTTTTGTTTATAAAAAATGACTCTCACTTATAAAAAGATGCACTGTAAAGAAAATTTTGTGAAAGGCAAAGTATGGCATGACAACATTTACGATATTATTAAATGGGGATGTTCATATCACTGATCGTTTGCTTAATCAAATTCAAAACAGTCGGGTAATTGCTGCTGATGGTGGTATGCGTCATGCGGCAGCGCTTAATGTGACGCCTGAGTTGTGGTTAGGGGACTTTGATTCATCAGATGAGAACTTAATACGTCAATATAGTCATGTTCCGCGTGAAGTTTTTCCCTCTGATAAAGATATGACAGATAGTGCTCTGGCATGTGAAAGAGCGTTGCAAAATGGCGCTAAAAAGCTTATTTTGTGCGGTGCTTTAGGAGGGGAGCGAAGTGATCATAGCCTTTCTCATATGACGCAAGCATTGATGATGGCTGAAAGGGGCATTTCAGTGTTGTTGACAAGTGGTTTGGAAGAAGGCTGGCCGGTTTTGTCAAAACCTTGTTCGTATGATTTGCCTAAGGGATGTTTGTTTAGTATTATCGGTTTTTCTGATTTAAAAGGTTTAACTCTTAAAGGGGTAAAATGGCCAGTTTGTGACAAAAATGTGTCATTTGGCTCTTCTTTAACACTTTCTAACCGTATTTGTGGAACCTTTTCTTGCCATTTAGGTTCTGGAAAAGCTATATTGTTAGCGTCTGTACCTATTCCATAAAGCTCTTCCAATATATTTTGAATAAGGCAGGGGGGACTAGTGATGAAGTGCCGACATAAACGATATATGTATTGATCTTGAGAAGGAAAGGTTTTGATATGTTAAAATCAATTTTTAAAGTGGCAGTTGTTTCAGCCATTGGTTTCAGTTCAGTTGCTTGTACCACAAACGATGAACGCGTTGCACGTTACGGCGTAGGAGGAGCAGCAATCGGTGCTTTGGCTGGAACTGCTATTGCTGGAAGTACGCCTGGAGCAGCACTTACCGGTGCAGCATTTGGTGCTTTGGCTGGAACAGTAACAGGTGCAGCTGCAAATCAAAGAAAACAACAAAGACAGGCATCACAATTGTGCACGTATCGCGGTCGTAGAGGGCATGTTTACCAAGCACCTTGTGGACAGAGAGTTCCTGTACGGCAATTGTGTGCTTACCGTGATGCAAGAGGGGTGATGTATAAAGCACCTTGTCCGCGCCGCGTTCGTTAATGGCGGTGCCGCTTCTGCGGCTTGACCGCATTTTTTTAAATTTTGGAAAAAAGCCTTTGCTCAATCAAGCTTCTTTATCGGTTGAGCAGGGGGCGCGTGTTGCTTTGGTTGGCCGTAATGGTTGTGGAAAATCAACTCTGTTAAAAATTGCCGCAGGAATATTAGAGCCTCATGGTGGAGAAATTTTTCGCCACCCGCGAGTGACGCTCCGTTATGTTTCACAAAATCCGGATTGTTCAGGATTTGAAGATATTAACGCTTATATGGAAGCGGGGCTAGACGATATATCTGATGTTCAGTGGATCAATACGCTTCGCACAAATTTAGGGTTTTCGGGGGCGGAAAAATTGGAAACGCTTTCGGGAGGCGAAAAGCGGCGTGTTTCATTGTTACGGGCAATTGCTGCAAAGCCCGATATTTTGTTCTTAGATGAACCAACCAATCATCTTGATTTACCAACCATTGAATGGCTGGAAGCTGTTTTGGCTTCTTTGCGTTCAGCAATTGTGGTGATTTCCCATGATCGGCGATTTTTAGAAAATGTTACGCGGTCAACGGTATGGCTTGATCGTGGCACAACCAAAAGGCTGGAAAAGCGTTTTTCAGAATTTGAAAATTGGCGTGATAAAGCACTGGAAGAAGAAGCCATCGAACAGCATAAATTGGGGCGCCAAATTGCTCGTGAAGAGCAATGGTTGCGTTATGGAGTGAGCGCACGGCGTAAGCGTAATGTACGGCGCTTAGGCGAATTAAAAGACTTAAGACAGCGTCATCAAACCTATAAAGGGCAGCCGGGAAATGCACTTTTGACAGCAACGAAAAGTCATGATTCTGGGCAATTGGTGCTTGAAGCAAAGAAAATTTCAAAATCCTATGGTGATCGCATTATCGTGAAAGATTTCTCTTTGCGCATTCAGCGTGGTGATCGAATCGGGTTGGTGGGACCCAATGGTATCGGAAAGACAACGCTCCTTTCTGCATTAATTGGGCAAGAAGCCGTGGATAGTGGAACGGTGAGGCATGGCTATAACCTCTCCATGGCATTGCTTGATCAGCAACGTATTTTAAATGAAGAAGAAACTTTAGCGCATTATTTAACGGGAGGAAGAGGTGATACTCTTGTGATTAATGGGCTGGAGCGGCATGTAGTTTCTTATATGAAAGACTTTTTATTTTTGCCTGAACAAGCACGCACTCTCCTTAAAGAATTTTCAGGGGGAGAAAGAGCACGCCTCATGCTTGCACGACTTCTTTCTCGTCCTGCAAACTTTTTGATTCTTGATGAACCGACCAATGATTTGGATATGGAAACTTTGGATTTGTTGCAAGAATTTATTGCTGATTTTGCGGGAACAGTATTGTTGGTCAGCCATGACAGAGACTTTTTAGATCGTACTGTAACGCATATGTTGGCACCTCAAGGTGATGGTCATTGGGTTTTGTATGCGGGCGGCTACAGTGATATGATGGCGCAAAACCAGCATGCTCTTCGTTTACAACGCAAAAAAATAGAATTATCGCAGCGTAAACCACCTTCAAAATCTCATGCGGGAGAGCTTTCAAAACAGGACACATCAACAGATGATAGCTTGATAGGGCGGGAGAAAAAAACACGAGGTAAATTGTCTTATAAGCAGGTTTATGCATTGGAAAAATTGCCTGAAGAAATTGCTGTTTTGCAGGACGAAATCAAAAAAATTGAGCAAGAACTCTCTGATCCAGCCCTTTATCGCAGTGATAAAGAGCGTTTTGAGCGTTTATCAACAACGTTGGAAAAAAAGAAAAATACTTGCACACAAAAAGAAGAAGAATGGTTAGAACTTGAAATTTTACGCGAAGAAATGGAAGCGTGTTCACGGTAATGTTTCAGATATTAATATCTAAGCATTTTAATTCGTATTGCATCATCGTTTTTCTTTGATTTGTTACAAGAGTTTGTGGCTGATTTAGCGGGAACAGTGTTGTTGACGAGTTATGGCAGAGACTTTTTAGATTGCACTGTAACATATAGCATCTCAAGGCGATGGTCATTGGGATTTCTATACGGGGGAGCAGTGATATGGTAGCGCAAAACAAGCATGCTCTGAGCTTACAAGGCAAAGAAACAAAACTATCTTTGCCGTAAGTTTTTTCAAAATTTCGTATATGGAAGTACGCCAATTCCATTGCATACACTTGCCAGTCCCCAATGTTGCTACAGCGCCCCTTGGAATTTGAGAGCATTCGTAAGAAACATGCCCCTGTCTTTACCTTATGCTTTAAACATACCACCCCCACTTATGACGGAAAAGCAAATGATTCTCATTGATTCTAACGTAAGAAGTGTTGTGATGAGAAAAGCTTACTGTATTCGATGTTATGATTTGAGTTTAAAAATGATGATTTGCCAGGATAAATCAACGTGTTATTGCAACATTTCTAGGAGGAGAAAATGATGGCAATTAAAACAAAGCGAACAATTTCCACATTGATCAGTTTAGAAGATGCTGCTGAACTGTCTTCTTATTACCTCCGTAATGCGAATCATCTGCGTCCTTTTGAACCTGTTAGATCTGATGGTTACCACAGCCTAACAGCTTGGGAAACACGAGCCAATGCATTTGCTTGTGAAAGTGCAAAGGGACAAGCATACCGATATACTGTACGATTAAAAAATGAAAACACAATTACTGGTGTTGTGAATTTTACAAATGTGGTTCGGGGTGTTTTTCAAGCCTGTCATCTTGGTTTTTCTCTTGATGAAAAACAACAAGGTAAAGGTCTTATGTTTGAGAGTTTATCGGCTCTAATACGCCATATCTTTCATGTTTATCATCTGCATAGAGTGATGGCAAATTATAGACCTGAGAACATAAAAAGCGAACGTTTATTAAAACGCCTTCATTTTGAAAAAGAAGGCTATGCCAAAGACTATTTGATGATTTCTGGAAAATGGAGAGATCACATTCTAACCTCTCGAATCAATGATCTTTATGAGTCCGTTAATAGATTCGAATAAAGTTTTGTTAAGGGTCTTTTTATCAAATGTGTAAATATGTTGCACTTTTCCCTATCCTAAAAGACGAAGATCCTTAACCACCTCTTCTTTTGTAAACGGTTCAGACTCTCGTTTAGCGGATTTCAACTGCTGACCGCTTTCATATGTTTCTTTTCGTAGATAATGAATTGATTTATCATCATAATTGATTTTTTTCAATTTGAAGAGAGTCCTCAATATCGGAAGACTTTCTCATTTCAAATTTATTGATGTTTAATCATAAAAACACCTCTCTTGCACATCACAAACTGGGTTGGCATAGGTTGGCATACAAGTGAGGGTTTATGTGGATAAAAATGATTGAAGAACAAGAATAAAAATTCTCTGTATAAATCCTTTTAAATGTGAGGGCTGTTGCAATATTGTGTATTCTGTGATCGATAGTCTCGTTACAAGTTACACAAACGGCTTATTGTTTGGGTGAAATTTTTATACATTCATTTGTTTTTTGTATTTTCTTTTCTTAAGAAAATTTCCAATGTTATCAATGGTTTTAATTCATACCAAGCGCATTTTTATAAAGTTCAATGATTGCTTCTTCTTCCATTCTTTCATGCTCTTCTTTTTTACGCAGCCGTATAATGCTTCGAACAGCTTTACTATCAAAACCAGAGCCTTTAAGTTCAGTGTAAACGTCTTTAATATCATCAGAAATGGTTTTTTTCTCTTCTTCTAGTCGTTCAATACGTTCGATAAAAGAGCGTAATTGGTTTACGGATATAGCGTGTGTTTGATCGGTTACTGTATCGTTCATTGTATTTTTCTCCAAGTTATATATTTTAAGTTGTTTTTCGACGACGAATTTATGTTAAAAAAGCTTGAAAACAATAAAGTAAATCAAGCTACACAGCTTTTTTACAAATTGACTTTAAATATTTTGTAAAATTTTTAAGATATATGCATTGATAAAAGGGCTATAAAAAGAAAAATATAAAAATATACGTTTTAGATTTGAAAAGCTTTAAAAAAAGAAATGTGTAATTTGTTTTGAGAATTTGGCATTATAGAGGAAGTTTTGTGATTTTAAAAAAGCGATATTGGGTGCTTCAGAAAGGATTAAAAGTTTTTTTCTTGAGCATTTTGTTCTTGTTTCCCCTTGTTGTTTTTGCAAAAGCTGACTTTAGGGTTTGTAATACAACCCAACAGTCTGTAGGGGTTGCTCTTGGATATCGTACATTTTCAGGATGGGTGAGCGAAGGTTGGTGGACGGTACCCGTGACGGAGTGTAAAACCTTAATTGAGGGACCTCTTGCTTCACGGTTTTATTATTTTTATGCGGAAGGGGCACAAAAAAAGGGGAACTGGGCAGGCTCTGTAACCATGTGTGTGCAAGATAGCCAATTTACCATTCAAGGCGTTCATGATTGTTTCCCTCGAGGATATCAAAAGGCTGAATTTAAAGAAATCGATACCGGAAATCAAACCAGTTGGATGATCCAGTTGACGGATGAGTCTTTGTTAAACAATTCAGTTATACCTTCTCTTTCAGGAAGTTCTCCACCGTGAAACGTGCACGTAAAGTGAAAATTATTGCGACTCTTGGTCCTTCTTCTTTTTCTCGTTTGATGATTGAGAAGCTTTTTAGGGCAGGAGCAGACGTTTTTCGTCTTAATATGAGCCATACTGATCGTGATATGATGGGTGATTTGGTTAAGTCTATACGAGAAGTTGAAAAAACAGTTCGGCGACCCATTGGTATTTTAGTGGATCTTCAGGGGCCAAAACTGCGTGTGGGTCGTTTTACTAAGGGTAAAGAAGATTTGCGTGTTGGGCAAAGCTTTACGTTAGATAATCGCGATGTTCTTGGTGATTCACAGCGTGTTTTTTTTCCTCATGAGGATGTATTTTCGGCTGTTAAACCAGGGGATCGGTTGTTGATTGATGATGGAAAACTGGAATTGCGTGCGCAAGTTTGTGATGGTCATTCTGTACAGTGTTGCGTGGTTGCTGGAACCCGTATTTCTGATCGAAAAGGTGTCAGTTTTCCCGATACAATTTTGCCTTTTGATTCGATGACGTCAAAAGATAAGGAGGATCTTCAGGCTCTTTTACAGCAGCCTGTTGACTGGGTTGCTCTGTCTTTTATTCAACGTCCAGAAGATATTATAGCGGTGCGTCAGTTGACGAAAAGCAAGGTGTCTTTGATGGCTAAAATCGAAAAGCCTCAAGCCTTGGAGCATATAGAGAAAATTATTGAGGTATCCGATGGTATTATGATTGCACGGGGTGATCTCGGAGTGGAAATGCCTTTGGAAAAGGTCCCTGCACTTCAGATGGAGCTCATAAAAGCTTGTCGTTTAGCGGGAAAGCCTGTTGTGGTGGCAACACAGATGCTTGAATCAATGATTACATCTCCTGTTCCGACACGCGCAGAAGTGTCGGATGTTGCTACAGCAGTTTATGCAGGAACAGATGCGGTGATGTTGTCTGCTGAATCTGCTTCTGGTCGCTATCCTGAAGAAGCTGTGCTTATGATGGATCGAATCGCGCGGCAAATCGAACAAGATCATACTTATGCCGCTCAGGTTGGAGCACAACATCCAGCACCAGAATCAACAGGAACGGATGCGATTTCTCTTGCTGCACGTCAGATTGCTGAAACACTTGCGCTATCCGCTATTATTGCTTATACGGCTTCAGGAACAACGGGGGTGCGTGCCTCTCGTGAACGTCCCAATAGACCGATTATTGCTTTATCTCCCATTGTGGAAACAGCACGGCGTTTGGCTTTAGTTTGGGGGCTTCATTGTGTGGTCACGCAAGATGCACGGAGTTTAGAGGATATGGTTGATCGTGCAGCAGCCATTGCATTTCAGGAAGGTTTTTGCAAAGGGGGAGATCGCTTCCTTGTGACAGCTGGTGTTCCCCTTGGAACGCCGGGTGCGACAAATCTCTTGCGTATTGCCTCTGTCTCCCAAGATGGAACGAAAGGGATTTGAGCCGTTTACGCATGGTGTTTTTTTATGCGCCTTTGAACAGGCTTTAAAAACAACGGGTGTGCGCCTCCTCTTGTGAATGCCTCCATAGACCCATTATTCTTTTATCTCCTATCGTAAGATAGAAAGGTATTGCGTTAGGTCGTCCAGTTTGGGGATGGGAGCAGATGCGGTGATGTTGTCTGTTAATTTTGTTTTAGTTCTGAGGAAGCTGCTTTTACGGTAGGCATTTAATGGGAGCTCCTCCTTTTATTTCATTGAGGCATATTGGGGATTGCTTTATTGATGTTTATACGAGCGAGATGTTTATTGATAATGAGAATTTATTCTTTTTCTTTTTGGATAAGAGCCTTGAAATTGTTCTCATTTTAAACTTTTGCCAACAGAATTGAATAAAGTTAAAATTATGTGCCTAAAAAATCGTACTGGTATGTTATGAGAAAAAGTGATGGGTGAATGTGTTTTTAAAATATGCTTTGTCGAAGCATTTGCAAAATATTGATTTATAATGATAATTTATCGTTATTAAACTTGAATTAGAACCCCGAATTCCGTAAAATTCTCTTCAATTTATTTATGTTTTGTTAATCATAACTCTTTGTTTGCACGTCACAAGTGGGTGGGGCATGTGGGTAAAAAGTGTACAAAAATGCCTCTTATGAATCGTTTTACGAGCCAAGGGGGGGGCTATCGCAATATTGAGGGCTGACTATAATGATGATGCCGATTTGCTCTTTCTTTTATTAAGCTTGGAGATTTTGAGGGGTGGGGAGAGAGGTATGGATGAATTGTTTGTTTGTTATAAGGATAAAGATGTCGGTAGAGAATGTTTTCAAGAGCTATTATTGTTGTTTATGATGTTTGAGCTTGTATGAGATTAACATACTCTTCGAGTTTGACTTTTTTCCTGCTCTAAAGGATGAAAATACTTAATTCACGCTGGTTTATAAATGATACGGTTCTTTTCGGTGGGTTTCATCGGATGGACATTTCAGGTGCAAAGACTCCATAGTGCTTGTATTATCAAGTGGCGGTGTTTTACGGTATAATAGATAAGGTTATTTTTTAATATATATTGAATATGCTTGATATTATCTAGGGGAAAGAATTTTTAGGCATGCATTCATAGGGAACATGAATATAGCTCTTTTTTTCGAAGGATGCTTTATTTGTTTGTTGCTGTTGTCATTTATATGATTTTTTTACAAGGATGTTGGTTTTGTTATCTTATTGCGCTGTTCAAAGACATCTCATTTGAAATGTGGTGATATAAGACAGCCTCCTTGATATAGGAAGCGTTTGTACGGAGGTCAAATATTCAGGGTAGGACTTTCTTGTTGAGGTTTAAGTTAATCTCATAAGTCGTGAGTAGCTGGAATCCTTCCTATAAAAAAACAGACTGTTTACAGACTGGTGTGGGGTTAAGAATTTTTATCCTGTGAGATGTGGCGGACAAATCAAGTCTCTGGTTTATTACGCGCTGATGTACTTTTTAGAAATCTTCCTGTTCTTGTTCTTGAATGTTTGTGCAGTTTTGATCATCTTTGAGCAATTGGTTGGTGAGATTTTCAATGCGTTGTGTGGTGTCACGCATAATTTTCCCCATGGTGCGGTCTCTTTCGTTGTGGAGTCGTAAAAGAGTATTGTAGTCTTCTTGTAATTTTTTATTTTCTCGTTTTATTTCTTCCATTTCATCAATAATCATTATGCCAGCCATAACCGATAAACGATGGTCGCCAATTTCACCAAAATTGTTCTTTAAATGTGTGATATATTGATCTAATTGAGCAGCAAGCGCAATAAGACGACGTTCTTGTCCTTTGTCACAAGCCATGCGATAAATTTTACCATCAATGGTAACGGAAACAGTTTCCATACATTCAAACCTTTATCTATCAATGACAACACGAATTGTTTCCATTGCTTTAATAAGACGTTTGGAAACTTCTTTGTTTACGGACTCTAAGCGTTCAATTTGGGCTTCAGCTTTGTCAAGCGCTTGGGCAAGATGGCTGCGGTCAGCATTCATTCGTTGGATTTCTTCTTCCCATTCGTTATTTTTATTAATAACGGCATTGCGGTTTATTATGGTAATCTCTAAAGTTCTAAGTGCCTTTTCTAGGTGCTCTAAAGCATCTTGTAGAACTGTAGTCTCTTGGTTCATTGCCTTTATCCTTTGGGTAATTGTATCCTTTATCAATGTGTTATGCAAAAACGAATCACTTTCACTCTTGTGTTGTGTGCATTTTATTTTTAAGTATGTAGGATATTTTAGCAAGCAAAGCAGGGGATAGATATAAATTAAAAGCTGGATTTTTTGCGCGTATTGGCATAAATGACATGGATATACAGAACGCGTGAGGGGAATGTTATTAATATTATTGAAGTGGTGGCAAAAAGTCTCACGCTAATGGTTAGAAAATAGTATTTCTTGAGAATTTTAAGAGAATACGGAAAAAGCAACAGAATAACGTATTTAACGAAATGGTCGATTATTCATGACAAACACCCACCAACAGAATCAGATGGCCAATGCTATCCGTTTTCTTGCTATTGATGCGATTGAAAAAGCAAATTCTGGTCATCCGGGCTTGCCAATGGGAGCAGCCGATATTGCTACGGTTCTTTACACAAAATTTCTTGCTCACGACCCCAAAAAACCTCGCTGGCCTAACCGTGATCGTTTTGTGTTATCAGCAGGACATGGGTCTATGTTGCTTTATGCTCTCTTGTATCTTTCTGGTTATGAAGATATTGGCATTGAAGATCTCAAAAATTTTCGCCAATTAGGAGCAAAGCTTGCCGGGCATCCAGAATATGGGCATGTGGCAGGAATCGAAACAACGACTGGTCCTCTTGGACAAGGGTTGGCTAATGCCGTGGGGATGGCTCTTGGAGAGCGTTTGCAAAATGCCCGTTTTGGTGATCTTATCAACCATTACACTTATGCGTTGGTGGGCGATGGATGCCTTATGGAAGGGATATCTCAAGAAGCACTTTCCCTTGCTGGTCATTTGAAACTCAATAAGCTTATTGTATTGTGGGACGATAATAATATTTCTATCGATGGAGAGATTTCCCTTGCTGACAGTACAGATCAGATTGCGCGTTTTAAGGCATCTGGTTGGGAGACACATAAAGTCAATGGGCATGATCAAGCAGCAATTGCGCGGGCTATTGAGGCGGCACAAAACTCCGATAAACCAACTTTGATTGCTTGTAAAACAACAATTGGTTTTGGAGCACCCAATAAAGCGGGTACCAATAAAGTTCATGGAGCTCCTTTGGGCGCACGAGAAATCACTGAAACCCGTATCGCGTTAGGGTGGGATGCTGAGCCTTTCGTTATTCCAGCCGATATTCTTGATAATTGGCGCTTGGCTAGTCTCAATGCTGCTAAAAAACGCCAAAAATGGGAAGAAAAATTTGCTGATCTTCCTGTTTCAGAGCGTGTGGAGTTCGAAAGATTGATGCGGGGCGATCTCGTGGGCGGATTTGATGGTGCTATTGATACTTATAAACAAAAACTCGTTGGAGAGCGCCCTGTTGTTGCTACGCGTAAAGCTTCGGAAATGGCTCTTGAAGTGATTAATGAAGTCGTTACTGAAACTATTGGTGGTTCGGCTGATTTAACCGGATCTAATAATACAAAAAGCAGCCAGATGAAAAGTATCTCTGCTGAAGATTTTTCAGGGCGCTATCTGCATTATGGAATTCGCGAACATGTAATGGGAGCTGTGATGAATGGTCTTGCCCTTTATGGCGGCTTTATTCCTTATGGGGGAACCTTTTTATGCTTTTCTGACTATATGCGTCCTGCTATGCGTTTGTCTTCTCTCATGGGGTTGCGGGTGATTTATGTCATGACTCATGATTCTATTGGTCTTGGTGAGGATGGTCCGACCCATCAACCCGTGGAGCATTTGGCTTGCCTGCGTGCAATGCCTAATCATTTTGTGTTCCGTCCTGCCGATGCTATGGAGACAGTCGAGTGTTGGCAATTGGCTTTGAAAGCACGCGGGACACCTTCTACCTTGGCTTTAAGTAGACAAAATCTACCGCTTTTGCGTCAGGAATATGAAGAAGAAAATCTCTGTATGCTTGGTGCTTATGAATTCCTAACAGCTAGCGATGATGCACAAGTGACGCTGTTTGCTTCTGGTTCAGAATTGCAAATTGCAGTGGAGGCACATGCGGTATTAGAAGAAAAAGGCATCCCAACGCGTGTGGTTTCTGTGCCTTGTTTTGAACTTTTTTCTCAACAATCTCTCTCCTATCAGTGTGCTCTCATTGGAGATGCACCGATTAAAGTTGCCATTGAGGCTGCCGTCGCCCAAGGATGGGACCGTTTTATTGGCTGTGATGGTGTGTTTATTGGTATGGAGGGCTTTGGGGCAAGTGGAACAATTGATGCCCTTTATGCGCATTTTGGTATTACTTGGGAAAATGTCGTTGCCACCGTTGAAAAAGAACTGGAAAAGATCAAAGAAGAAAAGACAAAGTGACAGCTTGTGTTGTCATGAATGGGGTGGTTTTAGGGCATCATATTTTGTGCATTATTGTGGATAAGTGAGTGAGTGATCAAGATATTGACAATGTGGGAATTAATGATTTGGGATTGGTGAAATACCCATTTATTGTGTTTTAAATGTTGTGCTTAAAAAATTATGAGGAAACATGTGAAATGACAGTTCGTGTTGCAATTAATGGGTTTGGTCGTATTGGTCGCAATATTTTACGTGCACTTGTGGAAAGTGGACGACAAGATATTGAAGTGGTTGCAATTAATGATTTGGGATCGGTGGAAACAAATGCCCATTTATTACGCTATGATTCAGTTCATGGGCGTTTTCCTGGTATCGTTAAGGTGATAGGGGATGCTATTGATGTGGGAGGTAGTTTAATAAAGGTATGCGCAGAGCGTGATCCTGCTCAATTGCCTTGGAAAGATTTGGATATCGATATTGCTTTGGAATGTACGGGTATTTTTACTGCGCGTGATAAAGCAAGTGCTCATTTAGATGCGGGGGCAAAGCGTGTTCTTATTTCTGCGCCTTCTGAAGGAGCAGATCTTACGGTCGTCTATGGGGTTAATCATCAATCTTTAAGCAGCGAGCATCGCGTTGTTTCAAATGCTTCTTGTACAACCAATTGTTTGGCGCCTGTTGCACAAGTTTTACACAACACAGTGGGCATTGAAAAGGGCTTTATGACAACAATCCATTCTTATACGGGTGATCAACCTGTGTTGGATACAATGCATCGGGACCTTTATCGTGCACGTGCGGCAGCTCTTTCTATGATTCCTACCTCAACAGGAGCAGCGAAAGCTGTGGGATTGGTCTTGCCAGAATTAAAGGGGCTGCTTGACGGTGTGTCGATTCGTGTTCCGACCCCTAATGTTTCTGTGGTTGATTTGACATTTATCGCTAAGCGTTCCACAACAATCGAAGAAATTAATACAGCTATTGCTGCTGCTGCACAAGGTTCTTTGAAGGGTGTTTTGGACACTACAGAAGAGAAACTCGTGAGTTGTGATTTTAATCATAATCCTCATTCAGCTATTTTCCACAATGATCAAACCAAAGTGATTGATGGTAAGCTCTGTCGCGTTCTGGTTTGGTATGATAATGAATGGGGCTTTTCTAACCGTATGAGTGATACGGCAGTGGCTTTTGCTAAGACAATATAAGAGGACCCTGAGGTCCTCTTTTTATAGGGAAAAGTCTCATTTTTATGCAATTTTGAGAAAAACAGATAGAGGCTGTTGTTCTCATGCGCTAGAGAGAAGAGGCTATTGAAACATTGATGATGTGTTTTGTTTTAATACTGGGTCAATACGTGCTTTTAAAAGATGAATGAAAGAGTAAACTTTGAAAAAGTAAGATCTGAACGAGATACCTTTTGAGAAAATGTTAGGAAACAGGAGATGTAAACTCTTTTGCCTAGAAGTAAAAGGAAGCTTTAATAGAGATCAAATTGAGCCAATGCATTTGTTTGCCACAATGGAATATGAAGATTAAGAGCAATGGTGGGCTTTTGTACATTTGACGATAAAAGCTTTGGCTTTTCAAACAAAGGGTGAGAGATAGGCTGTCGTGGATCTCTTGTAAAAGCAAAGAGGGGATAAGTGGAAAGAAAAGTGGGCAGGGTTGTTGGATGCGTTTTTATTTGAAACAATGGAAAGTGAAGAGGAAGCAGTGATGGGGTTTCGTACACTTGATGATGTTGATGTCACTGGAAAACGTGTTCTTGTGCGGGTGGATTTTAATGTGCCAATGGCGCAGGGTAAGGTCTGTGATACGACACGCTTAGAGCGGCATAAAGAGACACTCGTTGAGCTGCAAAAGTGTGGTGCTAAACTTATTCTGCTTTCTCATTGTGGTCGCCCCAAAGGAAAGGTAGAGCAAGAGTTTTCACTCCGTCCTGTTGTGCAAGTGCTGGAAAAGATCATTAATCAGTCGGTTGCTTTTGCTCCTGACTGTATCGGTTCGGCGGTGCAGGTTGCAGTTGAGTCATTACAAAATGGTGGTGTTTTACTGCTTGAAAATGTTCGTTTTTATGCTGGTGAAGAAAAGAATGATTGTTCTTTTGCAGAAGCGTTGGCTCATAATGGAGATCTCTATGTTAATGATGCTTTTTCAGTTTCTCATCGTGCCCATGCTTCGGTGGAGGGAATAACGCATTTGTTGCCTTCTTATGCAGGACGCTCTTTGCAAGGTGAATTGCAGGCATTAGAAAAAGGACTTGGCAATCCAGCACGTCCTGTGGTTGCCCTTGTGGGAGGAGCAAAGGTTTCTAGTAAGCTTTTTGTGCTCAATCATTTGGTGGAAAAAGTTGACTCCTTAATTATTGGAGGGGGGATGGCTAACAGTTTTTTAGCTGCGCAAGGTGTGTCTGTTGGTAAGTCACTGTGTGAACATGCGCTGATGGACACGATAAAAAAAATCATCAAAAAAGCGCAAGAGTGTCAATGTACCCTTCTGCTTCCTCAGGATGCTGTCGTTGGATTTCGCTTTGAAAAAGATGCACCGCATCGTCTTTATGACATTGAAGATATTCCACAAGATGGCATGATATTGGATATTGGGACACGCTCTATTGCGCATATCAATGCTGCGATAGATGAAGCTGTTACTCTTGTGTGGAATGGACCCCTTGGTGTTTTTGAAATGTCTCCTTTTGATAAGGGGACCATTGCCGTTGCACGCCATGCAGCAGAACGTAGTTTGACGGGAAAGTTGGTTTCAATTGCGGGAGGGGGCGATACGGTTTTTGCCCTTAATCATGCCGGTGTTGCCAATGATTTTACTTATCTTTCGACTGCTGGAGGGGCTTTTTTGGAATGGATGGAAGGAAAGACCCTTCCTGGTATTTTTGCCCTTATGCAGGCTTAAAGGGCTTCTTTGAAGGGGAAGGTTAAAGAAAAACTATACGGTCGTGTAGAGTGTTTTGATAGTGTTGCGCATTTTTAGAAATTAAGACAAAATAAAGAGGACTTTTTTATGAATGAACGGCTTGAAGATATTGCACTTGCTTTGGTGCATGCGGGTAAAGGTATTTTGGCGGCAGATGAAAGTACGGCGACCATTGGAAAGCGTTTTGAAAGCATTGGTGTTGAATCCAATGAAGATAAGCGCCGTGCTTATCGTGAAATGCTTTTTAGTACAAAAGAAGCGATGGAAAACGCCATCTCTGGGGTTATTTTATTTGATGAAACCATTCGGCAAAAAGCATCAACTGGGAAAATGTTGACGGATCTTATTCGGGATTCAGGCGCTTTGCCAGGGATTAAAGTTGATACCGGTGCAAAACCCTTGGCTGCTTTTCCCCAAGAGACAATTACCGAAGGGTTGGATGGTCTTCGTGAGCGGCTAAAAGACTATTATGCTTTGGGAGCACGTTTTGCTAAATGGCGTGCGGTAATTGCTATTGATGAACACACTTTGCCAACAAGAGGCGCCATAAGACAAAATGCACAAGCTCTTGCGCGCTATGCTGCCTTATGTCAGGAGTTCAATATTGTGCCCATTGTTGAGCCGGAAGTGTTGATGGATGGACCATCGTGTGGGCATTCAATTACACGCTGCTTTGAGGTGACACGCACTGTTTTGCAGGCTGTCTTTAAAGAATTGTTTGAAGCTCGTGTTCTTTTGGAGGGGATGATTTTAAAGCCCAATATGGTGATTGATGGAAAGGATGCTCGCAAGGCTTCTGTTGAAGAAGTTGCTGAAAAGACCGTCCAAGTGCTTAAACAGACTGTTCCTGCCGCTGTTCCCGGAATTGCTTTTCTTTCTGGAGGGCAGTCTGATCAGGAAGCAACGGCGCATTTATCTGCTATGAATTCTTTGGGCGTATTGCCTTGGAAATTGACCTTTTCCTATGGGCGAGCACTGCAAGCAGCTGCCTTAAAAGCATGGGCAGGAAAAGATGAAAATATTGCTGTTGCACAGAAGGCATTTCGTCATCGGGCTTGGATGAACCATCTTGCGGCTTTGGGACAATGGACAAAAGAACAAGAAAAAGCGTGCGCTTGAAGGACAAGCTCTGTTTTTAAATGCGGAGAGATTTTTCATGTTTCTGCGTGATTTTTTGCGCCTTCATCATGATAAGAATGGCGGGGGCATTTTAGGCTTGAAAGCTTTCTCAGAGAGTTTTTTCCTTGGACCTTTTAAAAGTCTTTAATGGGTGCTATCGAGAGATAAGATTGCGGGAGAGGTGCAATTTCGAGAAGGGGAGATAACGCTAGGAAATTTGTGAATGCACAGCACTTTAGTATGGTGTCGTTCATGGGTGGGCACTTACTTCTTGAGTGAAAATCATAAAGCTCATACTGTATTGAAGAGTTTGATATTGTGATATTTTCTCTTTTTCATGTTATCATTACTTGTCATCAGCAGAATTTATTTGATTGCAGTTTCAAAGGTGGATTAAGCGGGTAGATTAGAGAGTTGCGATTTCTGAGCGGATTGGAATACAGCTTATGAAGCTTTTCTGCGTCAGGATAGCTTCCTCTTCAATGGGGGTAGTTTTCTATTGGCGAACGAATTGAATAACTCTTGCGAAAGAAAATAGATTTGCACCTCAATAAAACACCTATTTTTCGTTAAAATGGATAAATTTTTCTTGTATTTTTTGATGATATAATTAAAAGTAACTAACTTTATAGCATCTTGTCTTAAAACGGGGGGAGTTGTGGACAGTATATCTTCTAAGAATACAAGCATCAAAAGAAAAAATTGATACGCAGAACAGAGCTTTTCTGCAATTATGATGCGAAAATTGTGCAATATGGTGCGTGGGGTATTCGAAGGGATCTTTACAGTATTTACTTTCATAATTTTTCTTATCCTGTTCCGAATACGTGGACCGGTTCATGCCATACTAAGCTTCTTTTCGGGTACGAGTGGATTAGCGTGCTTTTTCTTTTTTGTCGGATACTACTTACAACGCCGCGAAGCAACAGCAGATGAAGCCGGTATATCGCTCACATTAATCTTAGCAATTGGTGAAGGCGTTTTTTCTATTTGCTGCATTATGCTGCGTGGGGTTACGCGCTCTCTTGTTCCGTTTAGCACCTCCAGGGTATGTTCTTATTCTCCCTGAATAAATAGAGTGCAATTCGTTTGCATACAAATCAAAATGAGAGGCTGTCTGCCTCTCAAATTCTTAATAATCGCTCTCCAAAATAATGACATCAGACCCGTGTTTAATGAATGGACTAACAAGCTTTGGGTCCTTAAGCCTCAAGGCAACCCTTTACAAGTTGCGTCTAACGGCATCCTTGACCTTAAGACACCCAAACGGCTTATTTTGTTTTTATCATGTATGATATAAGGGGAAAGCTTCTCATCGTGCCTAAATGGTAACTTATCGTGTGTTAAATGGAAAAATGAGAAAAAGCATCTTTATGCAATATAATCCAATTATAATTTTTTTTTGATTTAAGCATAAAAGACTTAAAGTCTTCTACAAGACTGATACAATAAAGGGGGAGGTTGCCTATATTGAGCAACTAAGTCGTATTTTAGGTGCTCTTGATATAGCTATATCACCAAATGGTTTTGAAGACTTATCCTTTTAGCTCTATTCACTAAAAGGTTATTTTGAGGGGGGTGGCTAATGAATGTAAAGGAAAATTAGCACGTAATATTTGGCTTTGCTGGTATAGATGCTGAATGAGTTAATTATCTAGAGGATCACTGAAGAGAGAGCGCTAAAAAATGATGAAAATCCTCCGTACTTCGGTGAATTCGTGGTTGAAGATATAATCGTAAAACTTGACTTATCTGTTCCTGAAACAGCTGAATGGTTTGAAATGGTTAGGGTGTCCGTTCTGCATACACTTAGCCCACTATACAAAAAATTATGATTTAGTGCAAGCTTTTAAACATAAATACCCTAAAGATATATCTTCTTTGTATATGTTCTTATCATCGTTAATGTGCCTTCTTAAAGCATGACAGGGGGTGCTATAAAATTGAGAGCTGTAAAATATATGGGGCTTGGAGGGGGTGAGAAGATGGTGTTCAATCGAAGTACTCTATCCTTATTTTTATGGGCTATGCCTGAAAGAGAGAGCTGGAGAGACAATTTATGAGCAAAGAGAACGGTGTTTTGAGGTTGCATGTCTGCAAGAGCAGAACAGTGATCGTGGTGATATTTACAAACAATAAATTTGATAAAATTTTACAATTTTGCCAAAAGCCAGTTTATTATAAAAGTTGTTGCTCATGTGCTCTCACACAAAAGTTATAAGAAGCCCAAAAGTGCTAAAAAAGTCTTTGCTCTTTTTCAATAAGACGGATCTGCAAACAATATTCAAAAAGTGTTCGTGTTTTTGAAAGAGCATAAAAGGATACTCTTGCAATAGAGAAGCGTATTTGTGAATTACAATTTGTCATGATTTTCGGCAAACACTATTATTTATAGTGGTGAGAGAGGGCATGGAAAGTTTTTCATATTCAGTTTTTTTAAGAGTGTGGTCAGTCTTTAGGGTAGTGCTTGCGTCCCTAGAACCTATCAAGTGAGCCGCATAAGGGCTTCAGCAAGCGAGCACCATTATACTCTTTGCTAGCGTATACTCTTTTGTCAGCGCCCCAATGTTTTGACAGCCCTTAGAACGTAAAGGGGAAAGAGAGGTATTTTATTCCTTTCTTGTACTGTTTCACTCCACACGCCAACTCTGCTTGTGATGTGCAAGCCAAGAGATTTTGTTTGACTTACTATGAGGGTTTGACATGAGAAAATCCTATGGTATTTATGATCTTTCATGAAAAACAATGAATTATCCTTATAAATCACCGTTATGGCGCTGTTATGAAGAGAACTCCTTGCTCATCTTAATAGTCCATAGAGATTAACTTGGTATCATTTTACATTCTGTACACAGAAGTATCTTTATAAAAAGGCTCTATCTTGCGCAGAAAAAAGAAAAACATCTCAATGCTTGCTTTTCTTTTTTCCATGAGAGATTTAAATTGATAAGCCTGTCTGAAAAGAGTGCTGTTTATGCCCTTAAAGATACGGCTCTTGTATCATGATCACTTACTCAGGTGAAAATTGGAGTTTTGCGAGGTAAGCGTAAACGCCATTTTTTGCCACAAGTTCAGCATGGGTTCCTTCTTCCACAAGATTCCCTTTATCCATCACCAGAATACGATCTGCTTTTAAAATTGTTGCTAAACGATGTGCAATGACCAAGGTTGTACGATTTTGCATCAATCCTTCTAAAGCGTCTTGCACAAACTTTTCACTGTTTGCATCCAAAGCCGATGTTGCTTCATCAAGCAGCAAGAGGGGTGCATTTCTTAAAATTGCCCGCGCAATACCAATGCGTTGTTTTTGTCCCCCAGAAAGCATGGTACCGCGTTCTCCTACTTGCGTATTCAAGCCATCTGGTAAAGCTTGAATAAATTCAAGTGCATTAGCCGCTTTAGCGGCAACAAGGATTTCCTCTTCATGGGTATTTTCAGTTCCAAAAATAATATTATCACGCAATGTTCCATCAAAAATGGCGACATCTTGTGGAACATAGGAAATTGCACTGCGTAAATCTTGTAAAGAAAGGCGATTAATTTCCATGCCATCCAACCGAATTGTTCCACTTATTGGATCATAAAAACGAAGGATCAAAGAAAAAATGCTGCTTTTTCCTGCTCCGGAAGCTCCAACAAAAGCAACCGTTTCGCCTGCTTTTACAGAAAAGGAAAGTGAGCGTAAAACCTTCTCTTGTGGTCTAGAAGGATAGGTAAAATCAACCTGATCAAAAACAAGTTCACCTCGAACAGGTTGCTCTAATGATAAAGCATTTTTAGGAGCTACAATAGTAGGTTGTTCTTGTAACAATTCGGCAAGCCGTTCAGCAGCGCCTGCTGCTTGGATTAATTCTGCTCCCAGTTCCGATAATTGCGCAAAAGTAGAAGCTCCAAAAACCGCATAAAGGACAAATTGCCCTAAGGTTCCCCCTGTCATTGTTCCATTCAAAACATCACGCGATCCAATCCATAAAACAGCAACCACACTGCTAAAAACCAAAAAAATTGCAAACCCCGTAAAAAAGGAGCGCAGGATCACAGAAGCACGTGCTGTTTGAAAAGCACGTTCTATCAATTGTGAAAAACGTGTTGTAACGAGTTTTTCTGCAGTAAAAGCTTGCACAGTGCGAATAGCACTGACCTGTTCTGTAGCAACAGCATTGGCATCTGCGAGACGATCTTGCGCCGCACGCGTACGAGAGCGAACTTTACGCCCAAAAACCACCAAGGGAATGGCCACAACAGGAATAGCAGCTAAAACCAACAAAGACAATTTAGCATTGGTGATCACCATCATTACGACGGCTCCGATCACGATAATCAGCTGACGCAATGCGGTAGAGGCGGTAGAGCCCACAGCTAATTTTATTTGTGTGGTATCTGTTAGAAGCCTTGAAACAATCTCTCCTGAATGTGACCGATCAAAAAAAGCAGGAGAAAGTTTCATAATATGGACAAACACATCACGCCGTAAATCGGCAACAATCCGTTCTCCTAAGGTGATAACACAGTAATAACGGGCTGCTGAAGCAAATGCGAGAAACAAGGCTAAGATAAACAAAATTCCAAAGTAAAAATTAATATGTCCATGGCTTGAAGTAGAAAACCCATGATCAAACATTTGGCGGATAGCCACAGGCAAAGCTAATGTGACAAGAGCAGCAACAGATAATGCTAGAAAAGCAAAGATAAACAACCAACGATAGCGCAAAAGATAAGGAAAAAAAATTGCAAGCGAAGAGAATGAAGATTTCTTAGGGGAAGACTTTGTCGATTTTTCTGAACGATAACGTAATGTCATAAAATTTTGCTCACTGTATTGGATTTGTAACACTTGATACAATGATGTATCTTGAACACTTGTTTTTTGATGCGTGCTCAGTTATAGGAATAAATACTTTAATCAATGTATCAAAAAGACAAAGGAAGTGCACTTAAAAAAACAAGCAAGTGCTATTTCATTCTATAAACGCAAAAGGTTTGACGCATGAAAGCGAATATTCACCCCAACTATCATAAAATTACCGTTGTTATGACGGATGGAACCCAATATACGACGCGCTCTACTTGGGGAAAAGAAGGCGATACTCTTAATCTAGATATTGATCCAAGAACGCATCCGGCATGGACAGGTGGCTCCCAAACACTCGTAGATCGCGGTGGTCGTCTTTCTAAATTCAAAAATCGCTTTGGTAATATTGGCATGTAAAAGCCTCCTTTTTATGGGGTACAAAGGTTTTAAACAAATCGATTGCAAATGGATGGATTTTTTATCCTATCAAAGAGTGCACTTTAAATATTAATTCAAAAACGCATCCGACATAAACAGATGGGTCTTAAACACTTATAAATCATTGTGGTTGCGTTTTTTAAATTCAAAAATCATTTTGAAATATACGCATAAATCCTTTCTTCCCTAGAGTATAAAGACTTGAAATAAAATAATTGCAAACTTTTCTTCTTTTTTTGGAACTGAACATATCCATGGAGAGGAAGTATTTTCCGCTTCTAAAGCTGCCAATGCATTTGAATTTATTCACGCTTTACCAGATGGCTTGGATACGCAAGTAGGGGAACGTGGTACCATGCTTTCTGGGGGGCAAAAACAACGCATTGGTATTGCACTGGCGATTTTAAGAAATGCATCCTTCTTGTTGCAAGCCGGCACCGTCATTATATTTGCCAACTCGTGGATGTTGCTACAGCCCTTGGCATTTGAGACGATTTATTATAGGCATTTTAAGTTCTTTCTTAATAGTTTTTTATTCACGCGAGCTCTCCCCACTTGTAAAGTGCAAAAGGCATGGTTTTGGTTGCTTCACCATGGAACATGGTTTGAAATGAGAGAATCCTACAGTATTCGGGATACTCATTCAACATACAAAACAATGAATTATTATAAATCAAAATGTTGCTACTTGATGAAATAACATTTGCTTTAGATGCAAACAGTGAAAAGTTGGTGCAAGATATCTTAGAAGGATTGATACAAAATCCTAAATCCTGGTCATTGCACATCGTTTGGCAACAATTTTAAAAGCTGATCGTATTCTCGTGATGGATAAAGGCGCTTTTGTGGAAGAAGGAACCCATGCTGAACTTGTGGCAAAAAATGGCGTTTACGCTTACCTCGCAAAACTCCAATTTTCACCTGAGTAAGTGATCATGATACAAGAGCCGTATCTTTAAGGGCATAAACAGCACTCTTTTCAGACAGGCTTATTAATTTGAAACTCTCATGGAAAAAAGAAAGGCAAGCATTGAGATGTTTTTCTTTTTTAATGGGCTGTTCTTTTTTTTGCCTGAGATGAAGTATTTTTATAAAGACACTTCTGTGTACAGAATATAAAATAATACCCAGTTAAATCGCTATGGACTATTAAGATGAGCAAGGAGTTCTCTTCATAACAGCACTGTCACGTTGATTTATAAGGATAATTCATTGTTTTGCATGTTGGATGAGAGCTTCTAAAATTATAAATTTTCTTATTTCAAACCTATGTATGGTGAACCAATAAAATCATGTCTCTTACATATATCAAGCGGGGAAGTCTGTATGGTGTAAAACACTTGAGAAAGAACAATGTTTCTTATGAATCCTCTCAAGTTTTAAGGGCTGTAGCAATATTAGAGGGTGGCAAAATGTGTGATGGTGCCGGCTTATGGAAAAAGAGCCGATAAATGGGCTGAGAGATGTTTTTTTATCGATTTTACAAAACAGAGCTAAGAGGGCACGCAGCCATGTTTTGCTGTGTTAAGATTTTTAGTATTTTTTCCCATATTTCATAGATCATGCATTGTGAGGTTTTAAAAGGCTTTTCTTTAAAGCGTATAAAACACAATAGCAGTATAATAAAATACAAATCGTTTGCATTTATCAATACAGCTATCTATATTTTGTATACTAATTTTGTTAAAACATAATATGTAGTATCCCGTGAATCGCATATACATATAATGACACAATACCGAGAAGTCGATGGGAAGGTTGCACAAACAAAAAGAGGGAAATAATGGATGAAGAAATAAAAGAGGTAATTGATAATCCGATAAAAGAAGAAACTAATAACTCCCGAATGATAGTCACCATCAAGTTCATTTTTAAATGGGCGGTGAAGATTGTAGGATTCATCTTTATGCTTGTATACACCTTGAAGCAGCTGTGGTTTTTGGGGGATTTTCAAAGGAGGCTTTTTTAATTGTAGCAATGGTAATAGTGCTTTGTGGGGTGGCTGTAATGCTGGCATTTGTAAATTATCGTAACAAGCAATTAACTGAACAATTTGAACAGAAAGTTCGAGGGTGCGAGATATATGAAAAGATTATTGCAGAAGGGGAACAAAGGCTTTTTGAAAAAACGCAAAAAATATCAAAGGAGTGGGTTGAGCAATGGGATGAGGGAGTAAGGCAATGGGAAAGGGATATACTAGAGATAAAAAATTCTAGAGCAGGCATGAAAGCTCACGGGAACAGACCTTCATTGGTAAAGAATATTTGTGCGCAAGGGGAGAGAGAATTGTCTTTATTGTATAAGGAGGCACTCGAAACAGAACTGACTGATGAGCAGATTGAAAAAATATATAATCTTTTGAATAAAACACTTTTTGAGCAATATTATGTAAAAGCAGGGAAATTCATGGAAGAGAATGGAATTTCTCTGAAAGGATTTGTTAATACTCATACGAATAAAGAATATTATAAACCTACAATGTTATTGCTTCATTGATTGTTGTACGTTCTTGATGATGTGATTATAGCTGAATGCAAACAGCAAAAAGAAAAACTATCTAAAAAGAAGAATGAAAAGCAAAAATTTGCAGATACTTTGTGGGACAATATATCTATAATCCCAGACATAAAGAGATAGAGAAAATGTTAGAGCACAGGAATTTTTTGTCTGATCAATGTGCACCGTTACTATGTTGTAAAAAGGATGTGCTGTTGTTATTGTGTGATATTTCCGATGGTTATAAAAAGGCGAGAGAGACTTTTATTTACTATAAGAAGCTCATTAAAACAGTAAAAAAGGGCTATATGGCTTTTGATAAGGGGTGCTCTTATACCATAGTTAAAGATACAATCAATACGTGTAAAGATAATGATGCAAGTATGGGACCAGATTCTTCCATTGTTGAAGGGACTCTAACGTTTAAAAAGGCTTACGCATCAGGTGCTAGAAGATGGTTGAAATCATCAAATGAGAAATGTGATAATCGGTTGATTTTTGGGGAGCAGCTCGTTGGAATAGGAGATTCACAAAAAAATTAAAGATTATCTTTGATGAGGAGAAGGTAAATGTCCTAGAAGAGGTAGTTAAAGATAATCAAGAACAGTTAAAGAGGGAAATGCAGGCGGCGATTTTTGAGAAAAAGGATTTTTGTTACTACAAATCTCGTGCGAATTTCATCGGCATTTTGGATAACGATTAAATGAAGGGGGAGGGTGGAGTGCGGTGGATTTGCTGAAATTTCTGTTGCTATGCAGTGGTAAAAACTCTTGAGAGGCATAGTGACAGTTCTTATGGGAGAGGAGAGGGCAGGCTTTGGTAGCCAATCTTTTTGCGTTGTGTAAGGGTGATTTCTTAAGAAGAGTAGGGGAGGTTTTTGCAGCAGGTGTATTTGTTGTTTTTGAGAGCGTTTTGTTTTTATGGTTCTTTTTGTTTTCTGGTTTGTTTGCAGAGGAATTGAGGAAACAACAGTGTCAATAATATTGGCTAGACTGTAATTGTATTTTTAGGTTTTTTTGGGGGCGTGATCGTTGGTGATGGTTTTGTGAACCTTTGTATACGGGGTGTTCTGTTGCAAATTTTTAGATTGTTTTTCCAAAAGCTCTCGGCTCGACTAACGGATAAGCTAAATCAAGAGTGGCAGTGCTAAGACAAGCGAAGTTTTATAAGTTCTCTCATCACAATTTTCCGAATTTTTTCATCATATTGTGTAATTTGATGAGATAGGTTGCGTGATGAGGAGTATTCAGAGGGGGACTCGTATTGTCTTTTAAAAAGATGTCCTTTTGAGAGCTTACTATGAGGACTAAATGCCTTTTTTGAGGGTTTTTTCTAATTTTAGGCGAATGTGTTCATTGCCGGCAATGATATTTTTTTTGCGAAATATATTGTTGCCGCCTTCTTTATCGGTGACAAAACCACCGGCTTCACGAACCATCAGTATTCCAGCAGCCATATCCCAAATTTGCAGGTTATCTTCCCAAAAGCCATCGGTTCTTCCAGCAGCCACATAAGCTAAATCAAGAGCAGCAGCACCAAAACGGCGAAGTCCGGCAACCTCTGCCATCACATTACGTAATTCAATAAGGTAGGTTCCATGATTTGGGTGTCCAAAATGAGGCATTCCTGTGGCAATGACACAATCTTCTAGTCTGCGTCGAGCAGAAACGCGACAGCGGCGGTCATTGAAAAAAGCACCACACCCGCGTTCTGCGGTGAAGAGTTCATCACTTACGGGATTGTAAATGACACCACCAACGATTTTTCCTTGGCTTTCTAAGGCAATGGAAACAGCAAAAAAAGGAATGCCATGGAGAAAATTTGTAGTACCATCTAAAGGGTCAACAATAAAACGGTGTTGTGAATCTTCTCCAATGATTTCTTCAGACTCTTCCATCAGAAAACCAAATTTGGGGCGCGCTTTGCTTAATTCATTGAAAATAATTTTTTCCGCTTTGCGATCTGCTTGGCTGACATAATCTGCTGGTCCTTTCAAAGACACTTGCAAATTTTGCACTTCACCGTAATCACGTACCAACGAGCGTCCTGCTTTCATTGCAGCTTGCACCATGACATTCATGACTGCAGAATGGGCCATTTTTTATTCCTTTATTTATCTTTTTCATTTGCACGACGCAAATAAATCAACTCATTGGTGTCTACAATGATACGTTCACCAGCATTCATAAAGGGGGGAACAAGAATACGAATCCCGTTTTCAAGAATGGCGGGTTTATAAGAGGAGGTAACCGTTTGTCCTTTGATGGCAGGATCGGCTTCTGCAATCGTGACAGCAACTTGATCAGGAAGTGAGATGCCAATAGGCTTTTCTTGATAAAGTTCAACTGTGACAGTCATCCCATCTTGGAGAAAAGCAGCACGTTCACCAACAAAATCCTTTTGAAGTTCTAGTTGTTCATAAGATTCTGAATCCATAAAGACCAAAGCATCCCCTTGTTGATAAAGAAATGTGAAATCTTTTTGTTCAAGGCGCACGCGTTCAACTGTCTCAGCAGCGCGAAATCGCTCATTAAGTTTTGTACCATCAATCAAATTTTTCATTTCAACTTGGTTAAATGCACCACCTTTTCCTGGTTTTACAGCGTTGCATTTAACAGCAACCCATAAGCTTCCTTGATGTTCGATCACATTACCAGGGCGAATTTCATTGCCATTAATTTTCATCGTTTCTATCCAATTCTATTCTTGCAAAAAGAACTCTCTTGTTGTCTTTATGGCGCTTTTCTTTGCTGCCTTTAACAGTCAAGCTCTTTTGTTATTTTCGGGCTAAAATCCCTTTGATTAACCTTGCTGCTCTCTCATGGTCCTATGTGCTCTTTATGGGCTTTCTCCTGCTTTTTGCAAAGAGAAAAGCTTAAGTAAAAAAGGACCTTTATGTATTTTTGCTTTTCAGTTCTTTGCAAGACCATAAAAAGCGCTCAGACGCAAGCTTTTTAAAAATTTGCACAAAACTTTTTGAGATTTTGGGGAAATTTATCCCGTTGTGTCGTAAAATATCATCATTGATGGCAATGATATAAGTTCCCTAAAACCATGAGGTGTTTTTAATTAAGAATATGTGATGAATATGTGAATACGGAGTTTATTATAAGTGTCTCATGGGATAGAGCGTGGTGTGTGTTATCGTAGGGTGTTCGTTTGTATTCTTATCAGAGATCAGCTGTAAAAAGGCTTTCTTTTTTACCGTTGTTAGAACTCTAAATCTTTTGAGCAGAAGGTATTCCTCTGTGCTTGATGCAATTTCATCATGGTGGTATGGGGGCTGGTGTTTTGTTAAGATATCGGCATAAAAAAAGGAAAGTGGAACATTCAAGATATCAGAAATTTCCATTAAACGCCCTGCGCTGACACGATTTAAGCCGTTTTCATATTTTTGAATTTGTTGGAAAGTGACACCTAAAGCGTGTCCTAAAGTTGTTTGAGACATTTTTAGCATTTTTCGTCTCAAACGAATTTTTTTGCCAATAAAAAGATCAATATTAAGATTTTGAGATTGCATTTTTCCCCGCCGGTTGCGAGCACCCTCGCGTTGGTATTCCGGGAGTCTAAAAACACTGACCTCGAATCAGCATTTTGCTTTTAGTGCTTAAAGCACCTGGACAGAGCAAAATCTCCCGGAATTTCTATAAATTTTATCTTTTTGAAGCAGAGAGGAGTATTTTAAAAAACAGGAAGGAGCTTTATTGCTTCTTTGTGCGCTTTTTCTAGTTGTGTCTTGTCCATGCCTTGGAGCATTATTTCAAGATCAGGAGCTTGCATTTTTGCCTCCTTTGCGAGCATATACCATGCCGCTGCCATTATTATATCGCCTTTTGTTCCTGTGCCATCTCGATAAAGCCTTGCAAGGGAAATCTGTGCTGGTGCTACCATGTTGATGGCATTTCTGTGAAGTAAATGAAAAGCACGCTGAAAATCTGTTTCTCCTCCACGCCCCTGTACAAGCCATTGTGCTAAATGAAGTTGAGCTTTTAAGTGGTTGTTTTGAGCTGCTACTTCCATGAGCTTGCGGGCATTGCGATCATCCTTTGGTCGTTTTAATGTGCCTAAGGAAAGAATTTTTGCAGCAGAAAAAGCCGCTTCAGCATCCCCAAGAGCAGCACCTTTTAAGTACCATTTTAATGCTTGCTCTATTGCTTCATTTTCACGACTTTGGGAAGAAACACCAGGGAGAGCTTGTTTTTCCTGTGAGGCTTTATAAAGAAGCAGTTGTCCATAATAAAAATAGGCTTCCTTGACGCCTGCATTGACAGCTTTTTGAATGAACTGTTCACCAAGTTCTTGATTTTGTTTTATAAAGTGACCATCAAACAACATAAGTCCATAGCGTAGTTGTGCTTGGGGTTCCCCCTGTTTTGCAGCGCGCTCAAACCATAAAGCAGCACGCGCACCGTCAATAGGAACAGCACATCCTTCCATATAAATTCGGGCAAGAAGAGTTTGTGCAAAAGGATCATTTTTTTCAGCACGTCGGAGTGCTTCACGAAAAGCTTTTAAATAATAACCTTGGATGTAATAGTCATAGGCTTGGTCATAGTCTCCAGCTTTTAAGGGCTGAAAAGGTTCTTGAGTGTTTGAAGCTTCTTGAATCGTATTGAAAGAGCTTTCAGAATTTGAGATTTCTTCAGTGTTTCCCGCTGAACTTACAGCAGAACTTGTAAGCCCAATCACGCCTAAGATAAGCAGCTTCACACTTCTCTTGATCATGGTGTTTTCTCCTCATTACCGATCAGAATTTTCACATTTTTTTTTCATCATTACAAGCCGTATAAGAATCTCATTTCTATATTACTTTTTATCTCTCAGTTTTTCGTCTTGGTTCAAGGTAGGGTTGGGTAAGTTAAAAAAGTAGCATAAATGTCGACGAGAGACAGACTGTTTAAAACAGTTCTGTTAAAAATAATAATGATGAAGGGTTATCGTATGTAAAGATGCTTATCTTCTATTATATCAAGGGCTTCTCCTCTTAAAATGAAAAAATGCTTACAATGGAGGTTGCTTTTTAAAATACGTATGAATGCTTATGAATAGTGCGCTATCCGTGTGATGTTAGCTTGCATTCTCATCAGAGATTAGCTGTAAAATGGCTTTCTGTTTTATCGAGGTTAGAACTCTAAATCTTTTGAGTAGCAGATATTCTTCTGTGCTTGATGCGATTTCATCATGAAGGTATGGGGGCTGTTGTTTTGTTAAGATATCCGCATAAAAAAAGGAAAGTGGAACATTCAAGATATCAGAAATTTCTTTTAATCGCCCTGCGCTGACACGATTTAAGCCGTTTTCATATTTCTGGATTTGTTGGAAAGTAACACCTAAATGTTGACCCAATGTTTTTTGAGACATTTTTAGCATTTTTCGTCTCAAACGAATTTTTTTGCCAATGAAAATATCAATATTAAGATTTTGAGATTGCATTTTTCCCGCCGGTTGCGAGCGCCCTCGCATGAGTATTCCGGGAGCTTGAAAGTACTGAAATCTAATCAGCTTTTTTTGCTTTTAGTGCTAAGAGCACCTGGACATAGCAAAAACTCCCGGAATTCCGGGATACCCACAAAGTGGGGTAAATTCATGTTTAGATTTTCGGGCTTTCAAGACCCTCTTGGTCGTTGCGTATGCGACCAAAACATCTTTTAATTCATAAAGTAATTTCAGAAAATTTACAATAAAAATAGTTTTTTACTTACAAAATTTGTTTTTTAATGAGAGGCTATCTGCCTCTTAAACCTTTCTGTAACAATTACCAAAATCATGACAACATCCCCGTATTTTTTGAGAGGGTTAGAAGGCCTTAAGTTTTAAGATCAAAAGAACTTTGGATGCTTAAAAGTTAAACATTTTCAATTCGCTAATATTGACAACATAGACAAGAGTAATTATCTTCAATATTCAGGAATAGAAAGGACATATATTATGAAGACCACCCTTTCTCCGCTAATTTCAGAGTTCGAAACCGTTGAACAGGAAAGCAGCTACACTGCATGGCTGCGCGATAAGGTAGCGAGAAGTCTTGCAAATCCATATCCTCCTATTCCGCATGATGAGGTTATGGCTGAAATGGAAGTTATAATCAGTCAGCTTGAAGCTGAACAGGAAAAGTGATGCTTCCGGTTGTTTGGTTGTCTTCGGCGCGCGACGATTTGCGTCAGATTTTAACGTATATTGCTCGCGAAAATCCATCTGCTGGCGCGCCGAATGAAAAGGTTTTTGGAAGCATCCGTACTGCCATTGGCTGAACATCCATATTTATACAGACAGAGTGAGAAGGTATTAGGATTACGAGAAATTGTAGCACATCCAAATTACCTTATATTGTATCGAGTAGCTGCAAATCAAATCGAAATTGTAGCTGTAGTACATGCCCGACGTGAATTTCCTATTTTTCTTTAATCTAATGAGAGGCTATCTGCCTCTTAAACCTTTCTGGAACAATTACCAAAATCATGACAACAGCCCCGCGTTTATCAAAGAGACTAAAATGATTTCTTCTACGGTAATGAATTCACACGCGGTCTCTTCATTTAAATTTACACAATTGCTTGCTGTTTGAGGAAGGGTGGGGGGATGATCGTTTCTCTGTGCTATAGGATGTGTGTCTGTGGCATGTGGTGGGGTGGGGTGCCTTGTAGTTTTAGGCGTGCACTTTAAAAAATAAACATAAGCATTATTCAAATTTAATTTAATGCATGAGTAATTTCATTTATATGAAAAGAGAAATCAGCTTCTTGTAAGCGCTTAATAAGTTTGGGAAATGTTTCTTTTACCTGCTCTTTAAAAGAAAGGTAGTAAACTCCACCAACATCTGAAGGCATTTCAATGCCTTCTTTTTGTAGAATAGCAATCCTCTCAAGAGGAAGCGCGGCAGCTAACATACCCATTTCGAAAATAACGTTTTGTCGTGCACGGGGTTGAATTTTTTCTTCAACCTTTTGTCGTGCACGGGGTTGAATTTTTTCTTCATCTTGAGATATAGCATAACCCATGTCATCATGCGTGAGGAGTACAATACCAAATTTTATAGAACCGTTACAAATTTCTTTTTTCAAAGTTTGAATGATGGTTAAACCATTACCACTCGTGTTTTGTAAAATGTATGGTTCGAGATCAAGCTTGAGAAGAGCATTTTCAAGCTCCGTTAAGGCATAACAATCATGACCATGAACGATAAAGATTTTTTTATTTGAGGTATTAGAGGCAGTTTTTGAGGAAGGAATCGTTGATGTTTCTTCTAGATGCTTTGCTAAATCTTCTATTAACTTTTGTTTTATGTTTTCTTTGCCTTGAACTTGAAGTTTTCCTGTGCTTTTATACCAATTAATAATGCCTCCTTCGTAGGTTTTGATCTGATATATTTCAGGGGAATCATGTTTTAGTAATTTACTTTCTATGATTTGATATCCAGCTTTGCAAATTATGTTTTTAAGATCTTCAAGTGTTCCTCTATATTGCATTTTTATGTCCCCTGCATATTCGTATCGTCAGCTATTGGTATTCAGCACCAATATTGAAAATGACCATTTTCCCCAATCATAATGCTTTGTCTTTATAAGACATAGAACGAGAAAGTTTTTATGATCCTTTTTTCTATATATTATATGAAAACAAGACGATAGATTTTTCATCAATTTGATTGAATTATTAAGCAATTTTATTGAGTTTCGAGGTATCCTCTTTATCTGTTATTGTGTGTTCTATATAAGTAATATAGTGGTGAGTATTTGGATTTTTATTAACGCTTTATTTATAAATTCTCCTCCTGTATTACAAGGGGGTGTTTTTACATTTTTCTTGCATTGTTTTAAGCAGTATTAAGGGGTTGTCGTTCCCAAAAATCACTTCTTCTACAGCAATGAATTCACATCCAGTCTTTAAGACTTCATCAAAAGTTGAAAAATCGCTTCCTGCTTGGATAATGGCGGGGGTTTGCATAATCTCTGCCCACCATGTTGCTAACTGGAGATTGCGGGGGTGCGCATGGGGTTTTTTATCAGCACCGAGTTTTCCAAAGAACAGGTAATCAACACCTGTTTCCGCTGCAAGCATAGCACTATGGCGATTGCGTAGATTGCCAAAGCCTATGATTTTTTGTTCCTTCTGCTGATTTTTGAAGCTTTCAAGAGCGTTAAGATCATCTTCTATGTGCAATCCATCAGCCTTTATGCGCCCAGCAATGCGGCTGTCATCAGCGATGAGAAGGGCTGCGTCATGATGTTGAATATCTTCTGCGTAAATTTGCGCTTGTTGTTGTAAAAAAGAGCTATCATCTTTCAACTTTTCAGAATCATAGAGGATGACGCATGCAAAAGACTTTGTTTGTAAAATTTGCTGCAAAAATGTTTGTGGGGTGTTGCGCCGAACATCAAGTGTTAAAATCAACTGAGGGAAAAGAGGTGGATCAATTGGTTTATTTTTTTGTTCTGTCATGTCAAATCCCTGTTTCTTAGAAAAAATAACGCTTAAAAATTAAAGTTTCATTCTATTATGCTTATTTGCGATGAAAGTGACCACCATTTTCACGTAATTTAAAGGATTTGTGGGTGTGTGGAAGCCTGCTTATGAGAAATGAGAGTGTTTTTAAGCATAATATGTCGCCTTTTTGCTGTGATACACGTATGGACGCTTTTCGTTCTTTTGCCTTTAAAAAACTTTTGCCTTTTAAAAAATAAACGCTTAAAATGAAACTTGACACTTAAAAATTAAAATTTCATCCTGTTCATGCTTGTTGGCAATAAGGGTAAGCACCATTTTTATGGGACTTCAAGGGGTTTGCAACGTGTGGGAGTCCACTGATGAAATACCAAGGTGTTCTTGAGTATAATACACAATCTTCTCATCGAGATACACGTATTGATGTTTTTCGTTCTTTAGCCTTATTGACGATTTTCATTAACCATATTCCCAGAACGATCTATGAGTCTTTTACTCATAGAAATTTCGGTTTTTCTGATTGTGCAGAAATATTTGTTTTGCTTTCAGGGGTTTCTCTGGGGTTAAGCTTTCATGCGCGGTTACAGCAAAAATCCTTTGCTTTTATCATCCGAAAACTGTGGTACAGAGCTCTGCAGCTCTATGGCGCATATCTTTTTACTACTTTTGTCATGTTAAGCCTTTTTTTTGCTGCCTTTTTATTATGGCGAACAGAAAAACTTTTATCGATGAATAATGTGGGACTCTTTTTTAAAGAGCCTGGTATCGCATTTTTGAGTACCTTAAGCTTTGGGCATCAATTGGGATATAATAATATTCTTCCTCTTTATATCGTTTTGATGTTTTTTGCGCCTTTTATCCTTTATTTGAGTTGTAAGCAGACAAAATGGCTGCTTTTGGGCTCCTTTACACTGTATCTTATCTGCGGATTTTATAAAATTGCTCCTCCTTCTTATCCTTTAGAGGGAAAGTGGTTTTTAAATCCTTTGTCTTGGCAATTCTTATTTGTCATAGGATTGACCAGTACTTTAGCGCTTAAACAAGGAAAAAAAATCGCTTTTCAGTCTTTTTGGATTGTTTGTGCGGCAGCGTATCTCTTGTTGGCGCTGTTATGGGTTCGCTTAAACTGGTGGGGCATTTTGGGGTGGCTTGGCTGGTCTTCCCCATTGTTGAACTTTAATAAAACCTTTTTAAGCTTGCCACGTTTACTCCATGTTCTTGCATTAGCCTTTCTCATTCTTTCTTTGCCGCGCATCAATAAATGGTTTTATGTTTCTCAGAAACATCCTTTAGCAATTTTAGGAAAACATAGTTTACCGGTCTTTGTAACGGGAACCATTTTTGCGATGTTTGGACAAATTATAAAAACAGTGATGACAGAAACGGTTTTTTCCGATACCTTCTTAATAATAACGGGTATTGCTTTGCAATTTGGAGTCGCTTATTATTGTGAGAAACGGCAATCTTGGCAGTGGTCCTTTTCAAGGAAAATGATCCGTTTATAAAAAACATTCCTATAGTGTTTGTTGGGCACGTTAACCTTAGTATAAAAAGTGCGTTGCGCAAAAAAATTAAAAGAGGTAGCAGTTTAAAAAAAGCGTTCTATACAGCAACAAAAGAAACTTTTTAATACTCTGTTCGTTGAGGGGTATGATTTTGTGCTGATACTTGGAGTATAAAAGCGTGAGTGTACATAAACGTCCATATGATGAACCTATTATCATGATTGAGCATAATGCTTTTGAAAATGCTTTTAATCGTCTCTACGAAGAAACAATGGCGCTGATTGAAAAAACCGCAGCGTATATTGACTCAGAAGGGAAATTAGTGGCACGCTCTCTTTCGGCAGAGGTTTCTGCAGTCTATGCGAAAGAGGCTATGTATTTAAGTACACGACTTATGCAAATCGCTTCTCAACTCCTTCTTCTTCGCGCAGAGCGTGAAGGGGAAATGTCATCAGAACAAATAAAAAAAGAAATTGTAAAAGTGTCACTTCATACACCGACATTGGAACTTGAAACCCCTCATTGGCATGAATTGCCAGAAATTTTTCGCCAATTTGTTTCTCATTCATTGCGTTTAGAAGCGCGGATAACCTATATGCGTGCTGGGTGGGAAACTGCGGACTCCTGTGCTCTAGAAGATGATAATCCAGTGGGAAAACAAATCGAATTGCTCAAAACAGCCTTTGGGCGTTCTTAGAGGTACTCCCCTTGTTTTGCGTGAAGGGGAAATATCATCAGAACAAATAAAAAAAGAAACTGTAAAAGTGTCACTTCATACACCGACATTGGAACTTGAACCCCCTCATTGGCATGAATTGCCAGAAACTTCCCGTCAATTTGTTCTCATTCATTACGTTTAGAAGCGTGCATTTTGTTTCATTTAGAGATGCGGCTGTAGTTTAAGCACTTTGGTCAATAAGCGGCGGCTGTATCTTGAACGATGATAATCCAGTGGGAAAATAAATCGAATTACTGAAAACAGCTTTTGGGCGTTCTGAGAAAAATAGCTTCTTGCTTCTTTCTTGCGATATTTAGAGCAGTATATCCATTTTTTACAACCAAAATTTCACAACTAAAACCAATCTAGAGTGCTTTTTTCTGCCTAATTTCTATTTGAGCGTAGGAAATATCTTGAGTTTATAGCTGAGAGAGGGATAGGTATTGATTTCGAATTATGGCATGGAATAGGGTATGGTTGGTCTTTGTGGGAAATCGACTTTGGTTGATTGCAGCTGGAACACTTTCTGTTGATCTATCGTGTGATTTTGTTTTGGCTCTGATAATGATTAGACGCTAGATAGAGCAGGGGCTTGTACATTAATTTATTTATGCTCTATAATTTATGCCTATAAAGTTGCTGTAAAGTGTGTGTTAATGAGGATAATACACATTGTTGCAGTTTTGGGGCTTCTTTTGTTTTGAATGGAAGTTATTTCCCTCGCGTAAAATAAAATATCCAAAATAAAGTGCCATATAATGAACATCCCATGGGTTCCTTGTGCCCCCATGCAATGTCCCTCTCTATGCAATGTTCCTCTTTACATAATGTCATTGTGGTGTGATGAGTATATTCAAAAACACCTCTCAGTTCTTATTCACATCCGTTGAGCCTCTCTCATTTTTACGCTTGCAAGGGAAAAAGCCGGCATTATCATCATCTTTTGCCAGTCCCCAATGTTGCAACAGCCTTTGGCGCTTGAGACAATTCATTAGAGGCATTTTTAGTCCTTTCTTGTACAGTTTCACTCTATACGGCAATCCCACGTTTCATATGTAAGCGAATGGTTTTGATTGATTCAAGATAAACAGATTTGTAATGAGAAAATCTTAGGATATTCGGGATTCTTATGCAACATACAAAATAATTAATTACCATTATAAATCAATGTGTTGATTTATAATGGTAGCGTCATGCTATAATGTAAAAAGTTTTCGCAAAGTGTGTACCATCCATTGCATAGCCTCTTTACACTTATGAATGTACAATCCAGCACTCTCTATTTGCTCGCTTGCGATGTTTAACCGTTATGGCATTAGATATGATATAGAAAGGGAATTTTTATGCTTTAGAGGGTGCTTGCTTGTAATGTGTGAATGGTTTTGATTGATTTCAGTTATGCTTCATAAAGTGTGTTCCATAAAGATGCTGTTCGTTGTGTGTTATAATTGTATAAATTTGGGGGTATGATTATCTTTTTACTGGTTTTGTCTTGGGTTGTTGTTTTCTTTGTGGTCTTGTCTTTATTCACAAGGGGGAAAAGTGTATAGACTGTAGTTTATGGCAGAGACGATTCGTATTATAGGCATTGATCCCGGATTACGGCGTACAGGGTGGGGCATTATCGATGTTGTGGGTAATCGTCTTCAGTTTATTGCAGCAGGGACGGTTTCTTCTGATGTACAGTGTGAGCTGGCTTCCAGGCTATGTCAGATCCACAAAGGTCTTTCAGAGGTTGTGCATCAATTTATGCCCCATGAAGCTGCTGTAGAACATGTGTTTGTCAACAAAGATGCTACAGCAACTTTAAAACTTGGGCAAGCGCGTGCAATTGCATTGCTGGTTCCTGCGCAAGCAACTCTTCCTGTTTTTGAATATGCGCCCAACAAAGTGAAAAAATCGGTTATTGGTGTTGGACATGGGGCTAAAGAACAAATCCATATGATGGTCAAAGTTCTCCTCCCACGGGCTGAATTTGATAGCAGTGATGCAGCTGATGCTCTTGCTCTTGCTCTTTGTCATAGTATGCATCGTAAGAGTATTGACCGATCTTATCAGGCTAGGATGGCGATATGATTGGGGTGAAAGCATGATTGGCAAATTAAAGGGCACTCTTGAGCATATCTTTGATGATCATATCCTTCTTGATGTTCACGGTGTGGGGTATGTTGTTTTTGTGTCAAATCGTCTGCGTCCTTCTTTACCCTCGGTTGGGGAGGCGTTAAGCCTTTTTATTGAAACGCATGTTCGGGAAGATGCAATCCGCCTTTTTGGTTTTGCTACAAGAGCTGAACAGGAGTGGTTTTGTCTTCTACAAAATGTTCCTGGAGTAGGGGCAAAGGTTGCTTTGGCAATCTTGGGTACTTTATCGCCAGATGAACTTGCACAGGCTATTGCTTTAAATGATGTTGCGATGATTAGTCGAGCGCCGGGCGTTGGTAAAAAAGTCAGTGAAAGAATTGTGGGTGAACTGAAAAGTAAAACACTCCCCTTTGAACAGGCGGTCAAGACTGTTTCTGTTCCTCAGCGTGAGATGACCAATCAACCTGCGCATGATGCGCTTTCCGCGTTGATGAAGCTAGGGTTTGAACGGGAACATGCATCCCGTGCTCTTGCTCTTGCGATGAATGCTCTTGAGGGGGAAACTGTTTCTTCTGCCCTGCTGATCCGCCATAGTCTCAAATTGCTTTCTTCTCCTACTTAAAATCAAGGTAACAATGCATAAAGATGAAGATAAACGCCTTCTGGGTTCCGCCCCCCTTCCTAACGATCCAGATCGTTCCTTGAGGCCACAAGTTCTCGATGACTTTATTGGTCAAGAAGCGGCACGGGCTAATTTAAAAATATTTATTGAAGCAGCAAAAACACGGCAAGAAGCGCTGGATCACGTTTTGTTTGTAGGACCACCGGGGTTAGGAAAAACAACGCTTTCACAGATTATGGCAAAAGAATTAGGCGTTAATTTTCGCTCTACTTCAGGGCCGGTCATTGCTAAAGCAGGGGATTTAGCCGCTCTCTTGACCAATCTTGAAGAACGTGATGTCTTGTTTATTGATGAAATTCATCGCTTAAATCCGGCGATTGAGGAAATTCTTTATCCAGCCATGGAAGATTATCAACTTGATTTGATCATTGGGGAGGGGCCGGCCGCACGCTCGGTGAAAATTGATCTGGCTAAATTTACTTTGGTAGCGGCAACCACACGTTTGGGGCTTTTGACCACGCCGCTGAGAGACCGTTTTGGCATCCCAATTCGTCTCAATTTTTATACTATAGAAGAATTGGAATATATTGTGCAGCGTAATGCACGACTTTTTGCCGTCAAGATCAGTGATGATGGTGCTCATGAAATTGCACGCCGAGCACGGGGGACCCCTCGTATTGCCGGACGGCTTTTACGGCGTGTTTGTGATTTTGCTTTGGTTAAACAAGCAAAACAAATTGACCAAAAAATCGCCGATGAAGCGCTTTCGCGCCTTGAGGTTGATCATCTTGGTCTTGATCCGCTTGATCGTCGCTACTTGCTCCTGATTGCGGAAACTTTTTTAGGGGGACCGGTGGGGATTGAAACAATTGCTGCTGCTTTATCAGAACCACGCGATGCCATTGAAGATATTGTTGAACCGTATTTGCTCCAACAAGGGTTTATTCATAGAACCGCTCGTGGACGCATTCTAACTGAAAAGGCTTGGAGCCATTTAGGGCTTTCTGCTCCAGCCTCTACAACGTCTATACAAAGGCGTTCTCAACTTTCTGATGCTCAAGAGAATTCATCATTTCAGACATCTTTATGGGATGGGGAAGATGATTAAGACATTCTCTTTATTAAAAGAAACTATGTGAATATTTTATAGCAAGGTCATAAAATACAAGAGACGTGCCTTCTTTTAGCATATTCTGGCTAAAAAGGTTTGGCACTATTAAAAATTTTTTGCTTTTCACAACTTCAACACAAAAATGTGTTCAATCTTTTGATTGATAGATAATTTGCTATATTAGATGATTTTATGGGATATGAAGTCGATGACAGAAATAACACCTTTTAAGAGCAATCATACAAACGCTTTTCATAATTTTCAGGTCCGCGTTTATGTTGCGGATACAGATTTTTCCGGTGTAGTTTATCATGCGCGTTATCTTGAGTTTTTTGAACGAGGACGTTCAGAGTTTTTACGGGATACCGGTTTTAATAATAAGATGTTAGCAGCAGGGGGTGAGGGGGAAAAACTGTTTTTTGTTGTTCGTCATATGGAAATTAATTTTTCAAGACCAGCTAAAATTGATCATCTTTTAGTCGTTAAAACACGTGTTACTCATATCCAAGGGGCCCGCTTTTTTATGGAGCAATCTATTTTGCATGAGATGACCACGTTGGTAACAGCCAAAGTTGAAATTGCTCTGATTAATGAGGAGGCAAAACCGCGACGTTTACCCAAAGAACTTTTTGCAAAAATGCTTGGTTAAAAGTGTTCTTCATTGAATTAGCAGTTTCAGGAAAGATCAGCAGATATAAAGTAATCTACAATCTAAGATTATACATATTTATCATAGCCTAAATGTTTTCCAACAAGGTTACACGATACAGCAAAAGAAAGCACCTCTGCTACAATAACTACAATAAATTGAAGATGATATCCCACAAAATTAAACATACCTCATCCATGTTATGATTCAAAATCAATGTCGCCTCATCTATTTTCTGCTATAAACTCAAGATATTTTCTTTCTTTTGAAGAAAGGTTTGTTGGCATCAGAAAGCAGCGAAAAAGTACAAAATATAAAAAAATAAAAATGGATTAAGATTTATTTTTATAAAAATGCACATACTCAGCACAATATTGCAATAAAGTGATAATAAGCTATTAGGTCGAAAATTGTCTCAAAACACCTAAAGGGTGTTTTTAAGCAATTTGATTTGTTTTTTTACTGGATTGTCATTTGGCATCACAAGAGCGCGTGTTTCATCCATTTCTATCCATCATGCATGACTTTATGTGCGCTTCTAAGCGTAGTGAATGAGTGAGAGATCAATGTATACAAAGCAGAAATGCATTTTTGCATTTAAAGTTTCAACAGCATATTATTCTATATAATGTATTGACTTAGAAAGATAAATTATCACTTATCATGGGCACAAACCCTAATAGGAATAGAATAAAATACTTTCATTTCAAATCTGTTCATGTTGAAACAATTAAAATCATTTGCTTACACATCATAAGAGAACAATATAAATCATTGAAAAAATTGTAAAAATGTTCCTTATGGATCATTTTCAATGCAATAACGATCAAATATCGCAAGTGAGCAAAGAGAGCGAAGAAGCCGGTTTTGATGAAGTAAAAATGTGAAAAGGCTTTTTTCATGTCACAGAAGCTTGTACGTTATACCATGGTGCCAGAGAGATGATAGGCATTGAAAGGGGCTAATTCACAATACAGTGAGATTACATGAGACTTACACTAGATTACATAGGACGTCGTAGGGGTGCATGGGTGAGGCGCATTGTTGTGAGGTGTTGTAGGGTGGTTTATTGTCGTTTTTTGTGCCCGATGGTGTACCCCGTATTCAATTCGATGGAAAATGAGAGAAATAATAGCCTGAGGCAAAGCGTCATCTTTTATGATGATAACATATTTATTTACAATGATAATTCATTGCGTTGTCACTTTCAGATAATTCTGAAACTTGTAAAATTTTTTCTTTTCAAGCTCTATTGCCGCGAATTAATAAAAAACATTTTCTTACATGTCACAAGCGGAGTTGGTGAGTGGATACAAAAACACTTAAGAAAGAAATAAAATACCTCTTACGAATCTTTTCAAGTGCTAAGACTTATCGCTGTATTTTAAGCTGGAAACGCGTATGATGATTTAGCGTTCTTTTTATAAACGTAAAGATGGTGGTGCATAATAGATTTAATATTATGCATTTTTATATCTTTTATTTTTATAGTATTTATGGATAAGTCCTTATCGTTATATTTTTCATAAATGCTGTTGTGAAATGAGGGGGGCGTGCATTGAGGGATGTCTCTCGTCATCACTTTTTAAGGAAATTTAAGAAACAAGTCTTGTTTTAGCGCATGGATTTATGTGAAACTAGAGTCTTTACTTAAATTTAGAAACTATAAAATAATCTGTTTTATAAAATTAAAAAAAATGCATCTTTCATTTAGAGGGACAAAAATTATGCCGCATTTAGAACTAACGAATCCAGAAACAATTGGAATGTTGCATTTGTTTATGCAAGCGAGTTGGATCGTGAAAGGTGTTATGATCGGGTTGCTGCTCGCTTCTATCTGGAGTTGGGCAATTATTTTTGATAAAATTTTTACGTATCGGAGAATACGGCGTGAAATAAAGCAGTTTGAACGCACATTTTGGTCTGGCAAAGCGCTAGAAGATCTTTATGCATCATGCAAAAGTCAACGTACCAATAGTATATCCGCAGTTTTTATAGCAGCAATGGTTGAATGGAAAAAATCTCTTGAAAAAGGGACCCATACATCGAAAAGTTTGCAGAGCAGAATTGATAAGGCTATGGATTTGACGCTGGGACGTGAAAGTGAAAAAATAGAATCAAAATTAAGTTTTCTTGCGACACTGGGATCTGCGGGACCTTTTATCGGACTTTTTGGAACAGTTATTGGTATTATGGAGTCTTTTCTTTCTATTTCAGCTTCTCAAAATACATCACTTGCCATTGTCGCGCCAGGGATTGCAGAAGCGCTTTTGGCAACCGCTATTGGTTTGTTTGCAGCAATTCCAGCTGTTATTGCTTATAACAAGTTGACTCATGAAAGTGCGCGCATCATTGCACAAATAGAAAATTTTGCTGATGAATTTTCAACAATTGTATCGCGGCGTATTGATGAAACACGCACAGCACCTTCCTCTTTATAAAAAGGATCTTATCCCATGGGCGTTTCTGTTGCTTCTTCTTCTCGTAAAAATACACGTAGGCGGCATCATTCACAAAGCCAACTGATGAGTGAGATCAATGTCACTCCTTTTGTGGATGTCATGCTGGTCTTGTTGATTATTTTTATGGTCTCTGCCCCCCTTTTAGTGAACGGTGTTCCTCTAGATTTGCCTCGTAGTCAAGCGGGTCCCGTACGAGCTCAAAAAACACCTCTTACGGTTTCACTTGATGCGCAAGGGCGCTTTGCCATTAATCAAGATTATTATGAAACGTCACAGGCCCTGATTGCACACCTGAAAACTCTTCTGGAAGCAGATGCTACACAAAAAGATCAACGGGTTTTTGTGCGGGTTGCTAAAACTGTTGAATATCAGCAAGTATTAAAACTGCTGGCGGATATTCAAAAAGCAGGGTTTTCTCAAGTTGCGTTAGCAAGTCTAGCACAATAAATAATAAGTAATAAAATTGTGCGTAACCGGTTGTTTTTAAGATGTTTTTAAAAAGAGCATAGAGTGATTAAAAATGAAAAAATGTAAGGCATAAGTAAGGCATAAAGAATGAACAAAGACTCTTATCATAGTATGAAACGAGGCTTGGCTTTATCCCTTGTGGTCCATGTCATTTTTCTCAGTTGGGGAGCTATTCAGTTTACAAGCTCTGTCTCTTTACCACAACCATTGGAAGAAATTCCCATTACTCTTGCTCCTTTAGTGGACGAGTTTTCTTCTCAACAAGGAGCCGTGAAGGCTCCTATCCGTGCAATCCCTGCCGTCAAACCAACTATGCAATCACAAGAGAAAGAAGATGCACGCCATATTGGAGAGGGACAAATAGATAGTCTGGCACCGTTTCAACCAAAGGAAAAGCCGCGTCCCGTTGAAACAGCATCGCCACCATCAAGCGAGAACACGTCAGAAACATTTGCACCCGAACTTACAAAACCAGAATTATTAGAAGCAAAAACAGAGGATGCGCCCAAGGTTGCACCTGAGATGCCTTTGGAGGCACCGGAGGATGCGCCCAAGGTTGCACCTGAGATGCCTTTGGAGGCGCCGGAGGATGCGCCCAAGGTTGCACCTGAGATGCCTTTGGAGGCGCCGGAGGATGCGCCCAAGGTTGCGCCTGAGGTGCCTTTGAGAGTGCCGGAAGATGCCTCTAAGGTTGCGCTCAAGCCTGCGCACAAAAATGAAGAAATGATATCGCCAAAAGAATTGGCTCCAACGGTCCCAAAAGTATCAGCAGAGCAGATTGTTCATCAAGCGCCCAAAATTGTACTTCCAGAAAAATCTCTTCTTCCACAGTTTAAACCAAAGTTTGACGGAGAATTTCCAAAGAAGAATGAGGCTGCATTGAATCAAAAGACGCCAAAGCTTAATAAGAAAAACCAAGAGAAACAGACCATTGAAGATATTTTAGCTCTGGAGGAAAATAATTTGCTCAATCGTGCGCGGTCGCAAGGAGGGGGAGCAAAACGTTCTCATACACCAGAAGCTTTGGGTGCAAGAAAAAATATTAATGATACCACAAAAATGGCACAAACATTGGTCAATATTGTAGGGGGATGTATTCAACAGAAGCTTAAACTTGTGGCGCTTGGCGGCGATTTAAAAAATCGTCCGGTCGTGCGGTTGCGATTTTATTTAGACCGTGAAGGGATGGTTGTGGGCGATCCTATCATTGATCCCGTAAGCGGACTTGAGAGTCAACAAGCTATTATGATAAGGCAGGTGTATGCTGCTGTCTTTTCATGCCAACCTTATGCAGATCTCCCACGTGATCAATATGATCTATGGGGGCAAGGTTTTGACTTTAATGTTGATCCCCTCCAAGAAATAAGATGATAAACGAGAAAAAAGCGCTTAACGAAAGGACACATTCCATGATGACTATAACGAGACATAAAGGTTTTGCTTGGTTTATTGTCACTTGTGGGTTGTGGCTTTCAAGTATTTCATCGGGTTATGCGCAATTGAAAGGAACTATTTCGAGCGCTGATTTTAATCCCATTCCCATTGCAATTACAGACTTTATTTCCAATGATTCGATTGGGTTGAAAATATCTGCTGTGGTGACAGCCGATCTTGAACGGTCGGGGCTTTTTTTACCGCTTGATAAAGCAAATTTTTTTGAAAACATTTCTAATCCTAATAAACAACCGCATTTTGCTTCTTGGCAGAAAATAAAAGCGCAAGGTTTAGTTACTGGGCAAGTCATGAGAGAAATCGATGGACGTTTGAGGGTCGATTTTCGTTTATGGGATGTGTTTGGACAAAGACAATTGAAAGGACGGCGTTTTTATACCGCGACAGAACGTTGGCGGCGTGTGGCACATATGATCGCAGATGAGATCTATAGTGAAATGACAGGAGAAAGTGGTTATTTTGATACACGAATTGTTTTTATCGATGAAACAGGCCCCCAAAATGCACGCATTAAACGCTTAGCAATGATGGATCAAGATGGCGCAAATTTGATTTATATGTCTGATGGAAGTGAATTGGTGCTTACACCGCGTTTTTCCCCAAAAAGACAAGAAATGACCTATATGGCTTATGAGGACAATCAAGTACCTCATGTTTATCTCCAACAAATTGAAATGGGGCAAAGAGAGTTGATCGGAACGTTTAATAACATGACAATTGCTCCACGTTTTTCTTCTGATGGACAAAAAGTTATCATGAGTTTGTTACAAAATGATGGGAGTGCCAATCTTTACACTATGGATTTACGAACCCGTACGATGACGCGACTTACAACAACTTCTGCTATTGATACTTCTGCTTCTTATTCACCGGATGGAAAACAAATTGTCTTTTCTTCAGATCGTAGTGGAAAGCCGCAAATCTATAAAATGAATGCGGATGGGAGTGATATTCAACGTATTTCTTCAAACGATGGGAGTTATTCAACACCTATTTGGTCTCCACGGGGTGACTATATCGCCTTTACAAAACAATTAAGCGGACAATTTTCTATCGGTGTTATGCGCCCTGATGGGCAAGGAGAACGAATTTTAACCACAGGGTTTCACAATGAAGGACCAACTTGGGCCCCCAATGGTCGTGTGCTGATGTTCTTTCGCAAAAATCCCGGTATGGGACCAAAAATCTATACGATTGATATTACGGGACGCAATGAACGACAACTCCCTACCCCCAATGATGCTTCGGATCCAGCATGGTCGCCTTTGCTCAATATACAATAAAACAAAATGCGTAAAAATACAGAATATAGAAGGAATATAGTCTCAAGTTTACACAAAATTTCAATAGTTTTTAATTATTTAAAAGAAGGAATTGATTATAATGGGCATGGGGAGTTATGTAGATTTCATCTATCATCTATGGTTGTTGATCGATAATGGAATTTCCTTGGGGAAAATGCTTAAAAAAATTCAAAACAAGACCTTGAAAAAATAGAGTCGAAAATTCTGAGGTCTCTAGATTTCAACTTTTTATTCAAAGTGTCGCTATATATTTTTAAACTTCCTCTTCAATTTTGTTTGTGAAGAGTTTGGTCTTGTCAGGGAGGCTATTGCTCTCTGATGTGTTTTATTCAAGTACGCGGTTGTTTTAGATCTGAATCTTGATTGATTGGTAAGAGCAAAAGGAGAGATTTTTAAGATAAATGACGTTATTTTAGAAATATACGATGCCACAAAGTTAATGCCATAAAGTCAAAAATTTATCCGCAACAGATTAGAGAGATGTATCGGCTTTTTGTACAATACTTTGCTAAACAATTAGCTCTGGCTTTCCATTTGCTTATTTTTATTCTGTGATGTTGTAAAAACACTGCCCTTTGAGGTGTGAGGATATAGGGCGTATAAACCCTCCTTGATATATTCTAAGTGTTTTTTAGGTGCGTGGCGAATATTTAGGGGAGTGTGTGTTTTTTGCGCCTTAAGTTTCAAATGAATTCCATGGGTGATTCGTCATAGGAATACGTCAAGAAAATCCTAATTGTTTACAGGCTAGATCATTTTCATTACTTGAGGGTGGGGAGGTTAATCTTAAAGAACAACAAGATAAAATAGAGAGGAATATAGGGATAATCTTTGGGGCATGTAAGAAAGGCGTGAGGCTATAGAGTTTTGTATGCTTTCTTTTTTTGTTATGTTTTCTGGAATTGATTGTGGTTTTTTGTTGCACTGACAGCTTTCCCCTGCTATTGATGCGGGGCTTTTATATGTGCGGATAAAGAGGAGAGGTGACAGATGCTTTTGAAGCCCTCATGCATGAAGAGAGGGCTTGTGTAAATGATGGGAATTATACAGATAATTTTGCCAAAATCTCATCACTGACATCAAAATTTGCATAAACATTTTGCACATCATCATCTTCTTCTAATGTTGAAATCAGTCGTAAAACGGACAAAGCTTTTTCTTCATCTATTGGTGCAAGGGTGGTGGCTTTCCAAATCGTTTTAATCGATTCTGCTTCACCAAGTTTTGCTTCAAGTGTTTTGGAAACTTCACCAATATCTTCAAATGCGCAGGTAATATGATGTCCGGTTTCTTCTGATTGCACATCTTCGGCACCGGCTTCAATTGCTGCATCCATGATGTTATCGGCTGTTCCTGCTTCTGGCTTATAGATTATTTCACCAATCCGATTAAACATGAAACTGACCGATCCTGTTTCCCCTAAGGCTCCTCCTGATTTTGTGAAGGCGGCGCGCACATTTGAAGCGGTGCGGTTGCGGTTATCAGTTAAAGCTTCAACAATGACGGCAACGCCGCCTGGTCCATAGCCCTCATAGCGTACTTCATCATAATTTTCGACATCGGCGCCTGACGCTTTTTTAATTGCGCGTTCAATATTATCTTTCGGCATCGATTGTGCTTTGGCATTTTGAACAGCCAGCCTTAAACGTGGATTCATGGCTGGATCAGGAGCACCTTGTTTTGCTGCTACGGTAATTTCGCGCGCAAGCTTAGAAAATATTTTCGAGCGCATTGCATCTTGACGCCCTTTACGGTGCATAATATTTTTAAATTGTGAATGGCCTGCCATAGTTTTCCTTCCTATTTGAGGGCTTTTTTGCCAGTTGGATACTCCTTAGAATTTAAGGCGATAAAGCACGTATCCCACCAGAATAAATGTGCCACAGCATGAGGTGAAATAATCGAATAAACACTTTATAAGAAAATTCATCTTAAAGGTAAAGACATCTTAGTTGAGGATCATTACAAGAGAGATCTCTTGTCGTTGAGCAAAAATAACGCTATAACAGAGTGTAATCTCATAGCAAAATGGTTTATTCCATGCCGCGCTTTGTTTTAGGAGTGGTTGGAGAGACCTAAATATATATAAAAAAGTTCCAGAGCTCTTGAGTGGGCGGTAACCTGCCTCATAGAAGAGGCGCAGAAGAGGATTTATAAAAATGGCAACGCAACTTTTGATGCCCAAAGCAACAGCTGTTTGGTTGGTTGATAATACAGCTCTTTCTTTTGATCAGATTGCAGAATTTTGTAAATTGCATGTCTTGGAAGTAAAAGCTATTGCCGATGGTGATGCGGCTTATGGTATTAAAGGTTTAGATCCGATTAGTTCTGGGCAATTGACGCGCAGTGAAATTGCACGGGTGGAGGCTGATCAAAACGCACGCTTGAAAATTTCTCAATCGAGGGTGCATATTCCTGAAAAAAAACGTAAAGGGGCGCGCTATATCCCTCTTTCTCGACGCCAAGATCGTCCCAATGGTATCCTATGGTTGGTTACGAACCATCCCGAGTTGAAAGATGCACAAATTGCACGGTTGATTGGGACAACAAAAGCGACAATTGAACAAATCCGCCTTAGAACCCATTGGAATAGTGCAAATTTGGTTCCTCTTGATCCTGTAGGGCTTGGTTTGTGTTCGCAAATCGATTTAGATTTTGAGCTCCAGCGTGCGGCGAAAAATCGCCCTGTTGCTGCAGAAGAAGATAGGTCGTTGCTTCCCGCTTCTGTGACGGAAAACGCTGCTCTAGAGGAAAATGAGAGTGAAGACAATCTGCATAAGACTTTTGACGCTGATAAAGTTTTTGCAAAGCTGAACGCGCTGCAAAAAAATCGTCAAGATCAAGATGATGCATAAAAAGCCATGACGCATAAGGGAAACATTTCTTATGGAAATGTTAGAGGAATGGCTGAAGAGAAGAAAAATTGGCAGAGACTTAAAAGTAAAAATGAGGACGAAAAAACAGAAAAAATTTCTTCTTCATTAGGAATTAACGGTTATTCTTAAAAATATTTTTAAGAATTTACCCTTCTTTACGAAATTCAAGGAGAAACGGACTATGCGCTCTACCAAAAAAAACCTCTCTCATTCCTTAGCTATCCTCTTTCTTTTCTCACTATGCTTGGGTGGGTGTGGCAAAAAAAATGTTGGTGCACTTAACGGTATGAATGGCGCTTATATGAATGATGCTGGTTTGAATCAGGTGTCACCAGGCTCAGGACAAGAATTTACGGTTAATGTGGGTGATCGCGTGTTTTTTGGTCTCGATTCTTCTTCACTTGATGCTGATGCTGAACGTATTTTAACGCGCCAAGCAGAATGGTTGCTTCATTATCCTTATTATTCTATTATGATCGAAGGTCATGCTGATGAGAGGGGAACACGTGAATATAACTTGGCACTTGGACAGCGCCGTGCTGTTGCTGTGCGAAACTATTTGGTGTCTCTTGGTGTGTCCGCACAACGGATTCAAACAATTTCTTACGGAAAAGAAAGACCTGTAGCAGTATGTGATGATATTTCCTGTTGGAATCAAAATCGACGTGCTGTGACAACGTTGAGTGACATGAATAGTCATTAAAAAGAAGATTGTTTGTTTCAACTATTCAATAAGCTCTTAAGGGGAAAAAAATGTATCGTAAAATCAATTGGAAAACACTCTTTTATATGGGGGTTTTCATAGCTTGTTCTACTTCACTTGTTCAAAGTGCGGCACGAAAGGCTTCCGAATATCCTGCACATGATACGGATAAAGTTGATGCAGTTGATAAGGCAACTGATGACGTGAAGGAAGCACCTGAAGCAGCTGATAAAGCAGCATCTGATGCAGCGGAAAAAGCCACTGACGCTGTTAATAAGGCTGTCGATGCTGTGAAGGAAGCACCTGAAGCAGCTGATAAAGCAGCATCTGATGCAGCGGAAAAAGCCACTGACGCTGTTAATAAGGCTGTCGATGCTGTGAAGGAAGCACCTGAAGCAGCTGATAAAGCAGCATCTGATGTGGTGGAAAAAGCCACTGACGCTGTTAATAAGGCTGTCGATGCTGTGAAGGAAGCACCTGAAGCAGCTGATAAAGCAGCATCTGATGCAGCGGAAAAAGCCACTGACGCTGTTAATAAGGCTGTCGATGCTGTGAAGGAAGCACCTGAAGCAGCTGATAAAGCAGCATCTGATGCAGCGGAAAAAGCCACTGACGCTGTTAATAAGGCTGTCGATGCTGTGAAGGAAGCACCTGAAGCAGCCGATAAAGCAGCATCTGATGTGGTGGAAAAAGCTACTAGTGTTGCGGAGCACCAAGGGATTATTTTAGAGAATCAACAGGCTTTATTTAAAGATTATGATTTAGATAAGCTTTTGCATAAGATACGAATGGTGCTTGAGCATAACAGTTTAAAAAATGTTAACAAGCAGTTTCACGAGCTTTTTGATACAGAAGCCTCTTCTGTTTATTCTTGTTCTTTTGAAAAGTCTGCTGTAGATGAAAAATCTCAGACTGTAAAAGAAGAGATGGAGCAGGACCATAGTACAGGTGATCAGACAAAGGTTGCTGCTGTAGAAGCTAAGGTGGAGAGCCATGACCATGAAAACAGTCAACCTTTTAACAAAGCGCATGAAGTAAGTGCTCCAATTGAAGCACATCAGAGTGACAATCTTTCTTCTTCTAAAGCTTTGTATAAGGAAGGGTATGATTTTATTCGTTCTGCTAACTATGTTGATGCTGAAAAAAGCTTTTGCGCTTTTCAAAATCGTTACAAAAAAGATTCTTTGAGTGATGACGCTTTATTTTGGTTGGCTGAATCTTTGTTGGGGCAAAAACGCTATCATGAAGCAGCACAAGTTTATCTTACCGCATGGTATGCAGATAAAAAGAAGCTCTATACCTCCGAGATTTTGCTGAAATTAGCAAGAAGTATGGTCGCTCTTGAGCCAAATAAAGACGATTGTGCTCATTTTGTGAAAAAATCAAAACGTCAACAAACATTAGCATCTGTTTTTTGTAAACCTGCAAAATAAACAGCGAGGTCGTTTTCGGTGTGCGTTAGACTGGCAAGAAATCTCTTTAAAACATCGGATTTTATTCAATGTCAGAAGTTGATTCTTGCCGTCTCAGGGGGAAGTGATTCTTTGGCTTTGATGTTTTTGGTCAAAGAGCATTTGGAAACTCTCGTATTTCCTCCAGAAATGATTGTTGTCACGGTTGATCATCAATTGCGTAAAGAATCGATGTGTGAGGCAGAAACTGTTGCGAAAATTTGTCGTGTCCATGATATTCAACATATCACTGTGCGATGGGAAGGCGAAAAGCCAAAGACGCATATTGCTTCTAGCGCGCGTGTTGCACGCTATAATCTCTTGGTTAAAGAAGCACAAAAACATGGCGCATCAGTTATTATGACGGGCCATACACTCAATGATCAGGTTGAAACCTATCAAATGCGGTATCAACGTCTCCAAAAGAATAGAGGTGCTTTATATAGTGAAGCTGTTATGCGTGATGGAGTTTCTGCGGGCGGTTTTGCCGGTTTTTTGCGCGGTGAAGCCGAGGGTATACATGATGAGGATCATACCAGAGAAACGAGAAAAAATATTGCCGAAAAAAACTATGATCCCCTCTATGAGCGTGGTTTATCCTGTATTCCGCGTGAGGCGTTGTTGCATAGAAAAGTGCGTTTGATTCGTCCACTCCTTGGTGTAAAACGCCAAACATTACGGAATTATTTACGTTTACAAGGACAAACATGGATTGATGATCCAACCAATGAAGATCGCAATTTTGAACGTGTGCGCGTGCGTCAATCTCTTTCTCCACAAAAATTGGCTTATATTGCTCAAAAAATAAATGAAGCCGCATTGCAGCGTCGTCAACAAGCAAAAAATATTGCTGATTTGATCTTAGCGCTGGATATTACTGTCCAACATGGGCGTTGTTTCATAGCAAAGCCTGCGCTATTTTTACAGAAACATTCCAGTTTTCCTTTCGTGGTGGGGCTCTTTGCTGTGCTGATGGGAGGGGGATTTTATTTGCTCCCCAATCAGAAATTAAGCATGCTTGTTCAAAAACTCTGTCTCGATTCTCCAGAAAAGAAGCGTTTTACTTATGCGGGCTCTGTTATTGAATATAACAAGCAGGGAATTTCTTTGTGGCGTGAAGGGCGAAATATGAAAGAGGCTATCATTGAGCCAGATAAAACTTTTATATGGGATGGGCGCTATCATATCACAAATCATGGATATGAGGCTATAAAGGTTGGAGCCGCAAATTTAGAACAGCTGAAATTTTTATTAAAAAATAGCGATTTTGAGCTTGAAAAGCCTCATTTTCCCTCTTTACAATCGCTGCTGATGATCTCAAATCATAAAGGGTATGATATTCCAGAGTTGCTTTCTCAAGCAGTTGTTCATAAACATGTTATCGTCAAGCGGATTATGGCACCTTTCGATTGGCTTTCCTCACGAGAAGATGCTGCCTTGGTGAATGTTGTGGAACCTTTTTTTAATATTGAGGTGAAAAGATAAAGGAAAATCACTCTAAAAGAAAATAAACAGCTTCTCATCCCTTGGCAAGGGACTGACAAGGTTATATGTTAAGGGGAACTGTTTGAAATCTATATTTGATTAAGTGGGCTGAATATGAATTCCAATTACCGCTCTCTCCTTATTTGGGGAGTTATTGCATTGATTTTGATTGTGTCGTTTTCTCTCTTTAATGGAGATAGCCAACGTTCTGGTGGTGGAGAAGTCTCCTATTCTGAATTTTTGCAAAAAGTTGAGAATAATGAGTTGAAATCTGTGACCATTCAAGGTCAAAAATTAACAGGAAAAACCATTGAACATAGAGCTATTTCAACCTATGCTCCTCGCGATCCAGGTTTGATACAAAAATTGGAAAGCAAAAACGTTAATGTTAAAGCTATTCCTGAAAGCTCTGGAAATAGCATTTTCCTCAATCTCCTCTTTTCCTTGTTGCCTGTTATTATTATCGTGGGGGCGTGGGTCTTTTTTATGCGGCAAATGCAAAATGGGTCACGCGGTGCAATGGGATTTGGGAAATCGAAAGCAAGATTGCTTAATGAAGCGCAGGGGCGTATTACCTTTAAAGATGTTGCTGGCGTTGAAGAAGCAAAGCAAGATCTTCAAGAAATTGTTGAATTTTTACGCGAACCACAAAAATTTCAACGCTTAGGGGGGCGTATCCCACGCGGTGTTTTGCTTGTTGGTCCTCCAGGAACCGGTAAAACTTTGCTAGCACGCTCTGTGGCCGGTGAAGCCAATGTGCCATTCTTTACCATTTCAGGGTCTGATTTTGTTGAAATGTTCGTTGGTGTTGGGGCAAGCCGTGTGCGCGATATGTTCGAACAGGCTAAAAAAAATGCACCTTGTATTATCTTTATCGATGAAATTGATGCTGTTGGACGCCATAGGGGGGCTGGTCTTGGCGGTGGAAACGATGAACGTGAACAGACCTTAAACCAGTTGCTTGTCGAAATGGATGGGTTTGAGCCCAATGAAAGTATTATTCTTATTGCCGCAACAAACCGTCCCGATGTACTTGATCCCGCTTTGTTAAGACCAGGGCGTTTTGATCGGCAAGTTGTTGTACCAAACCCTGATGTTTCTGGGCGTGAACAAATCTTGAAAGTGCATGTGCGCAACGTGCCTTTAGCGCCTAACGTTGATTTGAAAATTTTGGCAAGGGGAACACCAGGATTTTCCGGTGCGGACCTGATGAATCTGGTCAATGAAGCTGCTCTTATGGCTGCGAGCCGTAATAAAAGAGTTGTCACCATGCAAGAATTCGAAGATGCCAAAGATAAGGTGATGATGGGGGCTGAACGTCGTTCAACCGCTATGACACAAGAGGAAAAAGAACTCACTGCCTATCACGAAGCAGGACATGCTATTGTGGCTCTTAATGTGCCGGTTGCTGACCCTGTCCACAAAGCAACAATCGTTCCAAGGGGAAGAGCATTGGGAATGGTGATGCAATTGCCTGAAGGCGATCGCTATTCTATGAGTTATCGCTGGATGATTTCTCGTCTGGCCATTATGATGGGTGGACGCGTGGCTGAAGAATTGAAATTTGGAAAGGAAAATATCACCTCCGGTGCTTCTTCTGATATTGAGCAAGCGACGAAATTAGCACGCGCGATGATCACACGGTGGGGATTTTCTGATCTGCTTGGAAATGTAGCTTATGGCGATAACCAAGATGAAGTCTTTTTGGGTCATTCTGTTGCGCGAACACAAAATGTTTCTGAAGAAACAGCGCGCATGATTGATATGGAAGTGCGTAAGCTTATTGATGATGCCTATAAAAATGCGACAAACATTTTGAAAACAAAAAGAAAAGAATGGTTTGCTTTGGCACAAGGTTTGTTGGAATATGAGACTTTAACGGGAGCTGAAATTAACGAAGTTATTGCAGGAAAGCCTCCTTCACGCACACAGAAAGATGAGGGGGCTGCGCCACGGGGGTCTTCTGTTCCAAAAACTGGAACGGTCAGAGCAGAGATAACAGTGGTAGATGAAAAAGATGTTGAAGCAGCCCCTAAAACAGTGCTTCATAAAGAAGAGATCGATAAAGGCAAGGCAGGTAAAGCAGAGGCAGCTGTTGGGAAAAAAACAGCAAAATCCGGTAATGTTGAGCCTAAGGAGGCTCAGTCTAAAGAAGTGCAATCGGATGAGACTGAGAAAAAAGCGCAAAGCACAAAAGGTAACACAAAATCAGTCAACCGCTCTAAAAGTAATGCTGAAAAGAAGTCCAATACTGCGGGACATGATAAAGAAAAATAAGAACTGTTTAATATCGCTTGAGTGACGATGTTTTAGGAAAACTTCTAAATTCTTTGAGAAAGGCGCAAGTTTTGTTTGCGCCTTTCTTGTAATATTTGCAAAAATATGGAAGCAAAAAATTAAGCAAAGCCGTTGTATGATGACGGCTTTAGCATGCTACAAGGCGAGGTGGACTGTTGCTTTTCTAATGTGGTAGGGGTTGTAAGGTTAGGCAATAGATTTCCTTGCTGATTTGGTAGGGTATGAGGTTTGGTGCTGGGTTTCTTTACGGATTTAGCAAGTGTGTGAGATTATCCGTTGGTTGTGTTAAAGGGATGTATAGAGCATTTTGAGGAGATAATATTGCTTTTATGTGTAAGGGTGTAAACATAATTGTTTGAGAGTGGTTTAGATGTGTAGATGGTGAATAGGGGGCTTGATTGTCTAAATGCATGAAGGTTAAAGATCAATGATCTGATTTTATACGGGGAGAGGAGGACTATTGTACCAAGGGGGCTTGTTAGGGTTTTAAGGAAAAGCCAAGGGAAGAATTATATATTAAAGGAAAGAGGCATGGTGCAAAAATATTTTGGTACAGATGGAATTCGGGGGAAAGCCAATTCATTTCCTATGACACCCGATTTTGCCATGAAGGTGGGGATGGCTGTAGGGGTTTTATTTCGCTCACAACATCAATCTCATCGTGTGGTGATTGGCAAGGATACACGATTATCTGGCTATATGTTGGAAAACGCTTTGGTTTCAGGATTGACTGCTGCGGGGATGGAAGCTTTTTTATTGGGTCCAGTGCCAACACCTGCTGTTGCAATGCTTTGCCGCTCTTTGCGCGCGGATCTTGGGGTGATGATTTCTGCTTCTCATAATCCGTTCTATGATAATGGAATTAAACTGTTTGGTCCTGATGGTTTTAAGCTTTCAGATGATATGGAAGCGAAAATTGAACAATTGATCGATACAGATCTTTCAAAGTCTTTAGCAAGTTCTGCCGAAATTGGTTATGCAAAACGGGTTGAGGGAGATATTTATCGTTATATTGAATATGCCAAACGAACTTTGCCGCGTGATGTTCGCTTAGATACTGTGCGTATTGTTGTGGATTGTGCCAATGGGGCTGCTTATAAAGCAGCTCCCCGTGCTTTATGGGAATTGGGGGCTGAGGTTTTTGCTATTCATGATGAGCCCAATGGGACCAATATTAATCAAAAATGTGGATCAACCGATTTAAGCTCTTTAAAACGAAAAGTGCATGAAGTGCGTGCTGATGTGGGGATTGCTCTTGATGGAGATGGAGATCGTGTTCTCATTGTTGATGAAAAAGCACAAACGGTTGATGGAGATCAGTTGATTGCTGTAATTGCTGAAAATTGGCATAAAATGGGACGATTACGGTGCAATGGTGTTGTCACAACGATTATGTCAAATCTTGGACTAGAGCGTTTCTTGAATAGCAAAGGATTGCACCTTGTAAGGACAAAAGTTGGAGATCGTTATGTTGTCGATGCCATGCGCCAAAAGGGATATAATGTTGGTGGTGAGGCTTCTGGCCATATCGTGCTCAGTGATTTTGGTACAACGGGTGATGGTTTGGTGGCTGCATTGCAGATTTTAGCCTGTATGAAGGAAAGTCAAAGCCCTATGAGCCAATTGTGTAAACGGTTTGAACCTGTACCGCAAATTTTAAAAAATGTAACGATTAAAAATAAAAATGTCCTGAAAAAAAATCCCGTCAAAACGGCCATTGATCAAGCAGAGAAACGGTTGGGAAAAGAGGCACGGCTGGTGATCCGCGCTTCTGGAACGGAACCGGTTATCCGCCTTATGGCTGAAGGCGATGCACGAGAAGTATTGGACACTGTCGTGACAGAGTTGATGGATGTTATTATTCATCATGATGTACGCATGGGGGACTGCACTTGAGGAATCTTGAATTTTTTGAGAAAATTATCAGATCATCTTTGAATAAAGGTCTGATTTTAATACGGGATTTTGGCAATTACAAAAGGTATGATTATTAACTCTGTTAGTGATGTAATAACGGTAATGGATACTCTATCTACGAACAACTTAAATAAAAAAGGGAAAAGTCCAATTCTAATAACTACAATGCGTATAGAGTTCTCTATAGTTCGTAAGATATGAAAAATATGCCTTTTTTTGATTTTCCTTTTTCTTTTACTTATTCGTAAACCGGTTATTAGTTTAACAGAGTTTGTAGGGGGGAGAGTTTATTAGTATTATTCATTCTTTTTACTGGACATACAGCGGGTGCAGCGCCCCATGAATATCAAACAGCAATGGTCATTGTGGTTATATCATCTTGATATTTCAAGTGCCGCTGCCAATTGGAGATATGATACGCTCCTATTACGTTTAGCTCCTCCTAATTATGAACTTATACTTTTCCAATAATTAGTAGAATAATGAGAAAGAGATGAAAATGAGCAATTTTTTCACGACAGTTCTAATGTTTATAAAGTAAAAAAAGCCGTGTGATGTAAAAATAATGAACATTTTTTGTATCTTGGAGGGGTACACTCTATATTCATTTATCATTTTAAGATTTAAACATAAAAGGATTGAAGCCTTCTATAATACTGGTACGACTGAAGGGATTAGAACCGCCCATACTCAAAAATTAAAGCGTATTCTAAGTGCTCTTGAAGTAGATGTATCGCCAAAAGATTTTGGGTTATTCGTCTTTTTGATTACATCTGCTAAAGGGTGATTTCAAGGGTTATTAGTCAATTACTGTAAATGGAAATTGTCGCGTAATATTTCGCTTTGGTAGCATAGATGTCGAAATGGTTGATTATCTGGATTATCATCAAAAAGGAGATCTAAACAATGATGAAGAATCCTTCACATCCCGGTGAATTATTGCATGAAGATGTGATCAAAGAGCTTGGTTTATCCTTTAATGAAGCAGCAGAGTGGCTTGGTATATCTCGTGTAGCACTTTCTAGAGTTTTAAATGAAAAAGCCGCTATGAGAGCTAATCTTGCTATTAAGCTTGAAATGTTTGGTGTAAGCACAGCACGTGCTTGGCTTGCTGTGCAAACAAATTATGATCTATCAAAAAAATTCCTTAACAACAGTCTTATTGCATAAAAGAGTTTCAAACGGCGGTTAAATTTTTGCAACAGAGACGTATACAAGAGCTAAATCATGCGTATGAGCGTACAAGGTCAAAAGATGTGACGCGGGGGTAAGACAAGGAATAAAATCTTGTTTCTATAGTCTGTTTGGCTATAATAAATGTAAGCAAATGAGGGTTTTATATGTTGAGTGAAGAGGAAATTAAGCTGCGTCGCATTTATGCTGAAAATGCATTGGCAAGCCAACGTTTAGAGGGATTAGAGCCAGATCCGCTGGTTGTTGCTCAAGTAGAGCGTTATATTATAGGTGAACTTGAAATAAGTGATATCATCACAGATTATATGGAGCGTGTAAGACGTGGAGAAGTATAAGGGGAGCGGCGATTCTTATACTGATCCTGAAACTGGTGTGATGTATAATCGGCTTGGTATTAAAGACAAAGCCACACTGCAGCGTGTAGAATCTACTATTACTTATGTAAAATCTTTCGAATTTGTACATACTCCTATTGGTGGTAAGTTTGATCTGGATTACATGAAAGAGATCCATAGAAGGCTGTTTGGCGACATATATGAATGGGCGGGACAAATTCGTTTAGTGGATATTGCCAAAGGTAATAGTATATTTGCTAGTTATAATCAGATTGAAAGTTATGCACCGAAGATTACGCAAAAGCTTGCCAAAGAACAGTATCTGCGTGGTCTTGGCGCTTATGACTTTAGCCAAAGGGCTGGATATTACATGGGCGAGTTGAATGCGTTGCATCCGTTTCGAGAGGGGAATGGGCGTACTCAGCGTGAATTTATGGTGCAACTTGCTCGTGAAGCTGGTTATCATATCAACTGGAAGGGTATTGAGCGACAAGAAATGACACGTGCATCAATTGAAGCACATTTTGGTAATTCAGAATATCTGTCTGTACTCATCTATAAGAACCTTATCAAGTTTACAGAAAATAAAAGGGATGATGTTTCTCAAGGTATTGGCAAAAATATTGCTTTTTGCGTTGATCTTAATAAAGAATGCTTGGAACAACAAAAAAAGAAGATTGAAACTCCTTGGGATAGAGAAAAGACAAGTTTTGCTAAACGTCAAAAAGAAGATCCCAAGGTTGAACAATTACAAAAAGATTTGAATGTTTCTTCAAAAGCAACAGAAAAAGCTCCATACCTTGCTGCTTATATAGATAATTCTAATTTAGAACAGAAAGCGCTAAGCGCTCTTAGGAATGAAAAATCTTATGTTAATATGTTTAAGGAGTTAAACAGTCGTTTAGCATTTATTTATAGAGATCCACAAGAGGCTGCCCTTAAGATTGAACAAACGATTTTAGCAGGTAAAGGCGATAAATTGCCTGATATTTTGGAAAGGGAACCTGATAGAGCGGGTGAACTGCGTGGGTCAGATCGTTTAATCGATAAATTAAAGGCTACAGGAAAAGAACGAAAAGAAGCGCTTTATCATGTTCCTTTTGCACTTTCTTCTATTAAAAAGCTTCAATCCTTTTATAAGAATTCTTATGAGACACATATGGATAGGGTTACACGGGAGCGGGAGCGATTGAAAGTAGAGGTTCCGTCACTTTCACAAGAAGCAGTGACTTTTATGAAAAATGTTGAAGCTGGACGTGATAATTATTCGAAGATACCAGAGAAGATCAATCAAGAGTTTTTAAAGCTACAAAGTGCTTTAGATAAGCGTTTTGGACAGGATGCCATTCATAAACAAGACTTTGACTTGTCAAAAGCAATACCCCAAAATCAGCCGCAAGATAAAAAGCTTGTGAACGAGCTTCAAACAGCAGTTAAATTTTTGCAACAGAGACATACACAAGAGCTAAAAAATGTGATAGCGCAAACAAAGTCAAAAGATGTTATGCGATAAATAAATTTAGAACATTAGAAACTTGTTATTATAACTCATTCGATCCACACATAAGAAGGTAACTAAAGGAGGTTTACTATGAGTGTAGCCGTAGATTCAAAAGATGTTGTTCGAGCAAATATAGATAAGAAGTTGAAAAAAGAAGCTGGTGAAATATTAGCAAGTTTAGGACTTACGGTGTCTGATTTCATACGAATTTCTTTAGCTAAAGTTGTTGATGAAAGAGGATTGCCGTTTGATATGTCTGTTTCTAATGCGGAAACGCTTAAAACTTTTGAAAAGAGTAAAAAAGGATAAGATGTATATTTCGCGAAAGATATGAATGATTTATTTAAGTGATTTCGACAGTTTTTAAAAAGCATCACGGCGTTTGAAAGGGTCGTAATAGATTTCTGTTACACGAAATTTTCCTTCCAAACGTTTGCATTGGATGATGACATCGATCATCGAGATTAACAAGCCGCGGATATCATCGCGCGCTAAATTACCACCACCGTCACTTTCTTTGACAAGAAGGGTCATTTGTTCGAAGGCTGCAAGTGCTGTTGAGGCGTGGACAGTGGTGATAGAACCTGGGTGACCAGAATTGACATTACGGATATAGTAAAAGGCTGTACCATCACGCAGCTCTTGTAGAAGGATTCTGTCGGGGCGCATGCGTAAGCCTGATTCAAGCAGTTCTTTTGCGCCTGCTTTTGCTAAGCCTTGGTTATCTTTTGAATAAAAGAGTTGGACTTTGTTGGCGTGCGGAACGACAAGTTCTGGCGTGTCTTCAATGGTGAGAATTCGTTCATAGTCAGGGATTTTTGCAATTAAAGCTTTGGAGAGGGTTGTTTTACCAGAACCGGTTTTTCCAGATATTAAGATATTTTGTTGTGTAATAACGGCGCGTTCTAAAAATGTACAAAAGTCTTTGGCGATAAAGAGATCTGTTAGCTCTTTGTCTGTATCAGAGAGTTCGGATAACCGTTCTGTCATTTGTTGCGTGGGTGTGAAACTGGTGTTTTGGGCGACAGAAAACAGATTGTTTTCATGTAAACTTTCAAGAGAAAAAGTGCGTGATGAAGGTTTACGAATGGTCATGCTAATGGTATTGGCTGCAACAGCTGGAGGCATAACAATTTGTATGCGTTCGTTGTTTGGCAGTGTTGCGGAAAGAACGGGATTTTCTACACTAATTTTTTGTGTTGTGTAGGCAGCAACAACTTTCGCAATCCCTTCTAGTTCGCTGTAGGTTAGCTCTTTTAAGATGTGGGTTTGCCAACCATTTGGACCCTCAACAATCACTTCGCCTGGGCGATTGACAACAATCTCAAATAAATTCTCATCATTGAGGAAGTCATCTAAGATTTTTAATTTTGTTAAAACGATAGAGGCTCGTTCTATGTTTTTTGCTGTTGGCATAATATACTCTGAACGTGAGAATTAAAAAAAGGAATAGCCTGGCGTAGAACGCGAGAAAGCGTTTCTCTTTTTTCCTGTGATGGTTAATTTATAAACAGAGGAAAAATCGAGATCTTTTGCTACGAAAATGTTGACCAGTTCGCCTTGAAATTTTTCTAAGGTAGGAGGGATATTGATTTGATTTTCAAGGGCAACGGTGGCTGTATCTTTTCCAGTGTTGTTTGCGCCTTCAAAACCGCCGCCTCCAGAGTTGTTTGAACCTTCTTTATTGGAATTGCCTACTATTTTATTTGTTAGGGCGGTTGTGGCACCATCAATAACGGTCAACAAAAGGGAAGAGCCAAAGCGTTCCCACCAATGGGTGTTGATGTTGCCATCAAAACCAGCTCTTCCTAAACTGTCTGTTGCGGGTGAGGCAAGGTCGATGATGACACCGGTTGGGGTTTTTGCTCTTGTCCAGAGAACAAAGAGGCGGGATTGACCTTGTTTTATCCCACCGCGGTATTCTCCAATGACTTGGGTTCCTTTATCAAGTAAAACAACGCGACCATTGTCGGAGAGGATATCACGGTTGATGATGCAGCTTGCAAAGCCTGGTTGCTCACTGTTTAATGCCGTTTCTAAGATACAGGGGATAGAGGTTCCCATGGCGATGATAAAGTTTCTATTGCCGATGAGTTTTGCTTTTGCTTTTGCTTCTTCTGTTGTGGTAGGTTTTAAGAGGGTCGCAAAATTTTGTGTGTCTTGAAGGGCAGGAGAATTTTGCGCATTCGCGAGATTTTCAAGGGCATGGAATTTTTCAAGGGGGTTGAGAGTCGTGTTGACAATGTCTTTTAATTGAGATTTAGAGCCTTTGGCAAAAGCTAAGACAGGGGCACGTCTTGCGGCATCAAGTAGTGGGTCATCTTTTTTGGGTTCTGGTGCGAGTGGTTGTGGGGGTGGTAAGGTTATTGGCGCTATGTTTGCACGCGGGTCAGAGGGGGCGAGCTCTAAAGGGGCGAGGGAATTGTGAAAGCTTTGTGCTTGTTTTTTATGAGCTTTTGCGGTGTCTTTTTGTTCTGTGGGGGTGGATAAGATGTTCCAGAGCACATAGCCGCAGATTCCTATACAGGCTATTGCGACAACTATTTTTTTGCCGGCGGTTTTAGCGCTATTGTTTTTGCCATCCCCAATAGATCCGCGATCTTCGATGATTGGTTTATCACTCATGTGTTGTCCCCTTCAATTCCCGCTTATTTAAAGATCTGATGCAATTTTACGTTCAACAGCTGGTGAGGTGGTTCCAGTTCCTGGATTAACGCCTTTGGGTTGATAGGCTTCATTAAAGATGCATAAAACATTTCTTCCCTGTCTTAGGGTGAAGCGTGCGCTAATGGCATGGACAATCACCATGTTGCCTCTTGTGGTTTTGGGAATCAGCGCTTCTGTACCGTCATTGCTGACAATATAAATGGCAGGGATTTCTTGGTTGTCTGGAAATGTAAATGTTGTTGTTTTGCCATTGTCATAAACGGAGGAGGGTTCGAGCGTGCTCGATCCTTGAGCGGTGTAAGCCCAATTGCGTGGTCCGTAGGTTTCATAAGCGTTGAAGACACTATCAATACGCTGGTCTTGTTTTTTTTCTTGTCGCATAAGGGCTGCAAGTCTTCTTTGTTCTGCTTCCTCTTGTGGGTAGCGAAATTTCACAAGGAAATATGTTTCTTGTCCAGAGGAAATTTCTCCATCTTTAATGATGAGTTCAAATTGATAGGAGCGCTTTGAGCCATCAAGCTTTGTGGTGACGACTTGGAGATTGGTAATGGGTTGGACTTCTCTTGCCTTTAGAAAAAGAATATTACCCGCTGGTGCAACTTCCCATGCAACGCTGTTGCCAATGGCTACATGAGCAATTTCTTCATTGGCAGAAAATTCTATTTGTACGGATGAGCGTATGGAGCCAATAATTTTTGTGACATTATAAGCATCATAATTAATAAAGCGAATGCGGCTATCGCTTGGCGCGCGGGTGGGAAAAACACTGGCATGGCTAGGCGTTAAAGAAAGGGTAATAGCGATGTTAAGAATGAGAAAAAGAAATTTTTTTTCATGATCAGTTGACCACTTCCGGATCGGTTCTATATTCATTAACAATAAACCCTAGAGGATTTATTAAACGGTTTTGGACAGAGATAGGGGCATTGATATATTCAAAGGTGAGCGTTGAAACCCAGTGGGTGATAAATTCTTTGTTGTTCTCGTTATCACGGACGGTTTTGTAATAGCGTACCTGTGCGACATCATCATTGATAAAGGAGATTGATTTTATTGTTATTGTAACGGCGGCATGTTTATAGAGAATTTGAGGGCTTTGGGGGTTTCTTGCTCCATACCAGCTGGCAAATCTTTGCTGTTCTTCAGAAGAAGAAAGAAAAGAGACGGTTTGGAAATTATGCTGTGTTTCTTCTGTGGTGAAACCTTCACGGCAGCGGACGTATTTTGCGGCAAAGTAGCGTGTGATGGCTTCGTCGACGTTTGTGGGACCTTATTTTAAGGCTTCTACGACTTCAACAATGCCGGTTGAATTGTCGACGCGAATGACAAAGGGTTCCACGGTTTTAAGGGGCGTGAGGGTGATGACCGCGAGAGAAGACATTATTGCAACAGCAACGGCGATGCCGGCAATGGTAAGGGAGACGCGGGTGGTGCGGCGTGAGGCGAGCATGCGGTCTTGATCAAACGAGCGCGCTTCGGCAATGTATTGTTCTACTTCTTTTTCTTTCATGCCTTTTTTCCGCAATCTTTGTAGGATTTTATTTCTTCATCCGTTAATTTTTGTGTGAGAAGCATTTCCAATTTGCCCTCTTTCATAGTGGAGGGTGTGTTGTTACTGATGATGATGGGCGTGGGCGTGGGGTTTTTCCCTTCCCAATTCCACATCGATTTGTTGAGCGGTCGCTTAGAATATCCATCACATTTTGGCAGCGACTTCAGCGTGTTTGGTGAAGACATACAGCCACTGAGAAAGAGAAATGGTAAGATAATCCCAATTTTTTTAAATTCCCGCATTTGAACTTAGACCTTTTTTAATAGTGATGCTAATTTTTTAATGCCCCTTGTTGCTGCATTAGCAGCTCGTCCACTTAGTTCAGCCGTTGTTTTAGCGACTGGTCCTGATCCTGTAAGAGAAGCCCCCCCAGAGGCTAAAGCTGATGCGATATCAGGGAGTCTGAGGAAAAGAAAAATACCACCAATACCAACAACCAAGAACTGAATTAAAGTAGTGAAGATATTTTTAATATCTCCTGAAAAAACGTTCATTGAAATGTTAACATATAAACCACCAAGCAGCACGACTAACACATATAAAATGATGAAGTTTGCAACTTGCCCTAACCATGCTTCTGTGAATTTTCTGGTTGAGGAAAACATATAGAGGCTTATGAAGAGTGGTCCTATTGATATGACAAGAAACAAACCCAATTTAGCAAATAATGAAACAACAAAACCGACTAGACAAAAAAGGATAGCAGCAACTAGGCAGATAAAACCAGCAATCCATGTCGCGATAAACTTCCCCATTTGAGTCAGACCTGTGTACTGGTTTGCTGCGTCCAAAACCTGTGCTCCAGCTTTGCCTATCATATTGTCCCATACATTTCGATCCACATGTGCTCCTTGTGTGACATTTGAAATGGCATTCGGCAGATCATGGAAAAATATACCACTGACCCACTCATTATAAAGAGCAGCGTTTGTAGCAAGTGAAACAACGATGCCGAGTTTGAAAGTTGTCACTATAAATTCCCATAAGGGCATGGAAGAACGCCCATAGATGATATTGTAGCCCATAAATATAATGTAAATTGTACAAGACAGCTTAAGCGGAGCACCTAAGCTTGATGAAAGATGCTTAATGGCGTTATCCATTGTCCTTGTAAGTGGTTCCATTAACATATTGTCTATTTCAGTAAATATGCCTTTGCTTTCTATTGCCATTTAGATGCTCCACTGTTCATTGTGTATTTTTATAATTTAATCATTATTTTGTTGTTGTTCAGCGCTCTCTTTTGCTTTTTGTTCTTCTTCAGCTTGCCTTTTTTGATATTCAGCTTCTCTTTTTTCAAGATCGGACATTATTTTAGCTCTAGCTTTTTTAAATGCTTCATGAAGGTTCTCTTCCGCTTGACGCTCTCTTTCTGCTGCTTTTGCTTCATATTCTTTTTCAAGTTCTAAGAATGCTAACCGCATGTTTTCACAATTTTTTGAAGTTCCTGCAAATCCACATTTCGCATCCCACTCTAGGCGTAATTTTTCATCTTTTTTAAATTCAGCGACGCTATAGGTTTTTTCACAGCCAGCTGTGATGAGCCCTGTGCAAAGTAGCAATGTTGTTATGAGAACTTTATTCATCAATATTTCCCCTTCTTTCTTTCAGTTTTACAAGGTTTGAGAACAATCTTTAAATTCTGCTTGTGTTATCGGTTGTTTTACAACCAGTGATGATAAATCTAGGGCACAGACATATTGTTGCCATAAATGTAAGCCTAAAATACACAAGGCTTTTTAAGTTGAGCAGCTAAAGCGCAATAAGAGATTCAAGAGTGAATCGCTGTCTATACGAGGAGATTTGCTTTTTATTGCCATTGAGATGCTCCGCTCTTCATTATGTCTTAATGGTTATTTTGTTGTTGTTCAGCTTCTCTTTTAGCGCGCTCTTTTGCTCTTCGTTCTTCCTCAGCACGTCGCTTTGCTCTTTGTTCAGCCATAAATTCTTCATCTCTTTTGCGATTGTTCTCTTCCGCTTGACGCTCTCTTTCTGCTGCTTTTGCTTCATATTCTTTTTCAAGTTCTAAAAATGCTAACCGCATGTTTTCACAATTTTTTGAAGTCCCTGCAAATCCACATTTAGCATCCCATTCTAGGCGTAATTTTTCATCTTTTTTAAATTCTTCTACGCTGTAGTTTTTTTCACATCCAGCCGTGATGAGCCCTGTGCAAAGTAGCAATGTTGTTATGAGAACTTTATTCATGTTCAAGTCCTTCTTTTTCGTTTATTGACCACGCAGTTGTTTGGCATAATCTGCATATCGCGCTGCAAATTCTTCGTAAGCTCGTTGTTCGGCAGCTTTGTATTCCGCTTGTTGAATCATTGCGGCGGCTTGCATTTGGAGAACTTGTGTTTGGAGTTTTTCTTGTATCGCTGATAATTGTGCTTGAATGCCTTGAATTTTACCCGCATCTTCAGTACTTCCGAGTTCGTCAAGGAGCTTGGTAATGTTTTTTTGTGTTTCACTGGCTTCTTCGTAGACGTCTTGGCCTTTTGCCGCTTCTCCTACTATGCGCTGTTCGGCTTTTTTCACTTCCTGTGCGTAAAAAGCATCTACTGCCTCTTTTGATCCAGCGCCCCCTGAGGGCTCTTTGTATAAGAGTTCTTCTTGCCATTTTTGCGTGTTTTTGCTGCCACCACCGCCGCCACTGCCCATCGATTGTTGAAAGTGGTTAAAGTCAGAAGGGAGGGCGCCACTGCTCCCTTGCTTGTTAAACATGTCTTTCAATTCAGAGATGTCAGGCTTGACATTTAAGGATTTAGAGAGATCTTGCAATTGTTTAAGCTGACCTTTCAATTGATCAAGCTGTTGTTTGCCTTGTTCGAACTGCTTTAATGCTTGTTTATATTGATCAGCCAATTTTGCAGCAGCTGTGGGATCAAATACCACGATGGCAAAGGCATTTGTTTGAAAGCCAAATGAAGCTGCATAGACGGCTGTTGCCAATAAAAGTTTTTTCATTATTTTGACCTTTCTTGGAAAATAGGAAGCCATTTTTCTGGAGATTTGCCAACTTCATCTATAATGGTCTCTAAAAGTTCAATGTTCTTGGTGGTGCCACTTAAAATGGCTATTTCATCATCAAAGCCCCGTAAGTTCAGTTCTGCGACAACTGAACTTTGTCCTTGCTTGATGAGAAAACGCCGTGAATCATGGCTTAATTCTGCTTGTATCAGGTTAAATTCTCTGTCCGATAATTTAAAACCTTCTACATAATCCCCATGGTTCCCCTTTTGATTGGGAAAATAAATCTGTGTTGGACATTGCTCTATAATGGTGTGCGCAATGGTTGAATTAATCGCATCTTTGGGAGATTGTGTTGCAAACAACATCAAACCATTTTGTTTACGAATAGTTTTCAGCCTGTCTTGCGCAAAGGCTTTAAAGGAATCATCCTCTAGCGCTTTCCAAAACTCATCAATGACAATGATAATACGACGCCCATCAATCAAAGACAAAATTCTATGAAAAAGATACATCATCAAGGGTGGACGAATTTCATTATTGTCTAAAAAATCCGTCATGTCATAACCAATAAATTTTGCATCAATGCCAATGTCATCATCAGGATTGTCAAAAACCCACCCTAAGGCATTGCCTTTACACCATCTCTCTAAACGACCCGCTATCCCCTCTCTATGCGTGGTGTCAAAAAACATTTGTAAGGCCGATATTGTCCGTTGTTCTTTGGGTAATAAGGCAAGTTGGTCAACAGCAGCAGAAATATCTTGTCTTTCCGCTTCACTGATCTTTTGATCTTCAGAAGAAACAAGCTTGATAATCCATTGCCGTAAAAAAAAACTCTATCTGCTGGATTGTTATAATCTAAACCCTTAAGCGGCGCTATGCCCGTTGGTTTACCATTCTTCAAAGGCATATAAGTGCCACCACCAGCCCTCGCAAAAAGTTCTTCTCCGCGATCTTTATCAAAAAAGACCATATTGGGATCATGCTTTTGAAGTTGTGCTAAAAGAAAATTAACAATAACCGTTTTCCCAGAACCAGAGGGACCACAAACAAACGTATTGCCTAAATCTCCAAAGTGAAAGTTAAAATAAAATGGTGAACCAGCAGAGGTCTTCATTAGTGCGACCTCTGGTCCCCATACATTGCCATCTATTTTCCCAACCGGAAAGGAATGAAATGGAGAAAGCGCTGCATAATTGCGGCTTGTTATCGCACCAGAACGCGTGCGATAAGCATAATTGCCAGGCAATTGTGCCCACCAAGCCGCCGCTAACCCTAAATCTTCCCGCGCAATGACAGCCCCACCATCTGTAAGACGAGAACGCGCTTTGGCAAGATTATCCGCTAACTCTTGCGGCGTATCAGCAAAAACTGCCAATGGTAAATGATGTTCCCCTAAAACAAAACGATTGGATTCAAGATCATCAAGCGCATCATCCAGTTCCATAATTTGTGAACCTGCTCGATCTCCCGCATTGACCATTTGATTCTGTTTGCGCCCCATAATCTGTTTGGCAGCATTTTTGCTCTTGAAAATAAAAGATTGGGTGAAAATAAACTCAAAGGGAAGGGTGAGCAAACCATCCGCCATGCCTACCCTGGTTTTTGCTGGATATTCTTTCCAACCAAACATGCCCGCAAATCTCTGTCCTGACTCAGTGCGTATTTCTATGATCTCTTTCCCGAAAATGAGACGGTCTGAGTAAACAGTCGAAGCTATCGTCCCCCATGTGAGAGGGATACGTTCACGACGACCTCCCACCAATTGGTGGATAAACTCACTTTGCTGCGAATAAATATTACCTTCATGTTCATAAAGGCTCAGTCTTTTTGCACCATAACGCTCTAAATTTTGAATAAGATCTGTTGTAATATCTTCAAGCTTGCGAATGGACTCTGTATCAACTTCTGTCTTTTCTTGCTTGGCTTTGCCTAAACGTTTGAAAAATTCCACTAATTTATCCGTTTTATCAACGTGTGGATTCCACAAAATTGAAAGATAAAGATCATTGCGATAAAGCTCCTGTGAAACCATCCGCTCGCGATATTTACCATCTAATTGCTTGGCAAATGCCGATCTGAAAGTCCCATCCGGATAAATCGTTTTACGCTTTCTGATAATATGGCTATAAAGCGCTATCCGTTCATCCGCAATGTTTTTAAACAGATTGTTGAGCTGTTCGTGAAGCACATTGAGATCAATAATATCCGCTGTCTCAAAGTTAATCCCTTCAAGTTTAATAACGATCATGAGAGCGCGTGAATCCAGCGCAATGATATGCTTGTTAACATGGCGCACGTAAGGGATAATCGCCTCTGGCTGCTTTTCACGCTTGCGCTCTGTTCTATTCATTATAATTCCTCATAATTACGAATTAATCGTAATGGAGAAATACTTCCCCCACCCCATAGACTAGAGTTTCTGGCAAAAATACTTGTCTTTTGCCATGTCAGAAGAATACGAAATTTGTTATGGTCATGCTTTAGGATTTCCTTGAATATGAAATGCAACATCACACCAAAGGTTAGAAGAAAAATATTGCCCGCCATAATGAACAATATCATCGTTCCTATCCCATTTAATCCCATAGCTTCAACCGTCACACCTGCAATCATGGCGGGACGCGTGCAAGCAAGAAATAACGTATCTTCTGTTAGCTTGTCGTGCTCTTTCATGGCTTTGAAAGGCAAAGTTTAATTGGACAACATTGATACAATTTGCGATGCACCCATAACAATGCTGATGCCAACACAAACAAAAAAAGCTTTACGCATTTCAACATAACCAGCAATCCAGGCAAGCCCGATACCAGCAACCGCAATGGTGGCAATTGATGTTGCAATTTTTCCTGTTAAAGCTGAGATTATTTTATCAAGAGCGCCTTCAATTTTTCCGAAGTCATCTGCAGCAAATGCTGGTTCACTCAGTGCGATGAAGGTAATAAACAACATCAATGCTGCTGTTAACCATTTCTTTTGTGTGTTGGATAGAATAGTTTTTTGTAAGGTATGTTCACAACTGAACGAATTATTCATGTTTTTCATGAAAATTTCCCCGCTTTATGTTTAAGTTGATAGAAAAATTAATAGTTAAAATATTATTCAGGAATCATATAAATGAAAAAAATAAATTTTTCTATCGATAAATTAATAATATTTAATCTTTTATTATTTAATAAACAAAAAATATAGTAATATTCAAAATAATACTTTTAAAACATCTTTGAGCAGCGCCTAAATATATTGTATTAATTTGTATTACTATTTTAGGATACTTTTATTTAATTAAAAATAATGAACAACTTACTCAAAATTCTTTTTTAAAAGGATCAGAAAAGACAATAGAAAACTCCGTTCAAAATCCGAAGTCACAATTGATAGATTATGTAAACCAACAAGACGCAAGCCAACAAAATGTGGTATTGCATTCAGAACCAATCGCATCACAATTTTATGAAGAAAATGTGCCGGTCTATTCCGGTGCTATACAGGTCACAAGTGGTGTGACCTTTAAAATGATCACGCTCGTAGATGATGGATGGAGAAAAAAGATCATCCGTGATATCCGATTATATGGTGTGGAAAGCTGTGAAACACGACAATTTGCCTCACGCAACGGAGTTAAGTGGCCATGCGGTGCTTTTGTTACGGCGTGGCTTGTCTCAAAAACAATGGATAAAAAGGTTACTTGTCGGCAAGCACGTGTCATTCAACAGGTTCATTATGCACAATGTTTTGTTAACGGAGTTGATCTGGCACGTTTGGGGCTGGCAGAAGGGTTGATGGTGTTGACAAAAGATCAGCATCATTTTCCATCCCCCGCAGACTATAAAACTCTACAATCTGCTGCTCAAAAAGCACAAAACGGTTTATGGTCGAGCCAATTTCAACAACCAGAAGATTGGCGAAGAGATCACGGGAGCTATAATCCCATTGACCATTATTGATAAAGCGTCCTCTTAAGCGCTATTTAAAAATCAAGACAATATTCTACTGCAAATCTTATCAGAAAAAAGTTAATTATAATCCACGCAGTCCTTGGTGAATAACGTTCGTTATGGAAAATTGTTGTGTTTAAAGCTCGCTTACGCATATAGGTTGCTTACTACAGCGCTATGGGAGAGCGCGTTTTTCCCCCTAAACAAAATAGTCATTGTAACAAACATGAGTGTTCAGAAAAATATGAATAAATTCAAATCGATGACGTGACCGTTGGTCATGAAAAAAAGGCTTATAAAAATATAGAGAAAAGGTAAAGCTGAAAACACCTTGCCTTCAAAAACAATAAATGGCTTCAAATTAAACCAGAATTTTTAATGTAAGCTTTGCCTCATGTTGCCATGTTCATGAAACATGGGTTGCAATCTGAAAGAGAGTGTAGGGTTCTATGGAACTTTTAACCAAAATGAAGGGGATTTCTTTTCAGGCACTTGAAGAAGCTAAAGAAGCTATGAGGAAAAAAATGTGCTTTCTTTTATAATAAAAGAAAGCACATTGAGGGGGGGATTTAGAGTGACAGTTTTACATATTTTACTCTGAAAAGCGGTCTTTTTTATCTTTTTTCCACAGAAAATAAGTTGCAAGTCCGAGTATGGGAACACTCAATTTGGCAAAAGGGAGATGTTGACTGAGAGCTGCAAGGCTGGAAACGGTCGCATCTGTCATGAGTTTATGGCGTTGTTCTTCTGTCTTTTTTTGTTGGTCATAGCGTTGATAAGTTTTGAGAATGCGACTGATAATAAGACCTAATCCCGCAAGAGAAAGACAAATTAAAAACATGATACTAGCAGCGGCAAGAGGCTGCATAACAGAACATAACGCAATAAAACCGATGGTACATAAAAAAAGCAAAGACATGAAGAATGAAATGCCAATAAACCCATAGAAAATTGCTTGGAGGCGTACTTGCTTGACTGTGCTTTTAAGCCCTCCACCGACAAGATGGTTTAAAAGAGGAGCGATAAACTTATGCATTGCTTAACGACGTAGTAATTGAGAAAGAATAAAACCAATCCCTGCGGCAAACAAAACGCTTTTGCCAGGATTTTTGCGAACGCATTGATTCATGGTTTGTTCAAGATCACTGATTTTGTCTTTTGCTTGAGACATCATGTCTTCACCACTTTCTTTCGCTGAGTGATATAGTTTTTCTGCTTTGTCTTTGGCGGCGTTGAATTTGTTTGCACCAAGATCTGTTAGGGTTGAGGTAATCCCTGAAATTTCAGTGCGTAACTTTTCTAATTGTCCTTGTAGGTCTTTTTGTTGGTCTTTTTCTACGGCTGATTTATCGTGCTGTGTTGTTTTATTATGGGCCATGGTATTTTTCCCTCTTGATTCATTATATTTGTATTGGTGTGTTCATAGTGATCATTTGCATTGGAGTGAAAATTTTCACTGCTTGAGTAACGCCAAAAGCTTTTTTTGGTTCCTTTCATTTTGTCGAATTTAAAACTGTTTTTGATAAAATAAATCTTTCCTATACGATATGCTCTGTCTGTAAAGGGTCGCATTTGTTGAAAATTGTCTTATGCTTTTGCAAGAATTTAGCACCATTCTTCAGTTTCTCATGGCACAGTTTTTATAAAAGTTTTTAAAAAGCGTGTTGAGGTTTATTTTTTAGGCTTGTGACAGGTCAAAAACATGGTTATTGTGAGTTTGCGGCAGAAGTACTGTCATTTTTATGCTTTTGAAGCAAAGAAAATAATATTGCGGCTCTTTGCTCTCTATGTATTTGGGGGCAACACGCGCTCCCCATGATACTTTTGGTTAGTTTAAGATATTGCAATAGTTCTTTTTTTAAAAAAAGGTATATTTTTATTTGGATAGAAGGTACTTTAGTGCACTGGTTGTTAGAGATGTGCGTATCCTTTTCTTCAAGAGTTTTATGATATTTTTGCTGCTTGTTTCATGTAAGAAAATATTTTGTTGGATTTAAAAGAGCCGCTGAAATGAGAAAAGCTTTGCGATATGAGAGATTTATTTAACAGGAACGATGATAAATTATTCTTATAAATGAAAATATTATATGCGATACTTCTTGTAAGTTTATCATTTTGCCTAATTTATGCAATAAATTGATTGGGTAAGATAAACTTGTTGAATTGTTAGAGAAAAATTTCTTGAGTGATTTCTTTAGAATTAAGAGAGAGCTTGTGGAATAAAACTATACTTGATTTATCAAGTTTTCTTTCTTAAGAGGAATACACAAGTGACGTTAAAAGGGTCGTGGCATTTTGGAACAGTGATGCTATGCGGGGTGACGACCCAGCTCATAAATAAAGATAAGAGCACAAGAATGTGAGATAAAAATGGAATCTGAAACAGTACCTTTAGATAATATGTCTGCTGTAGTGACAACGCATGATTTTTCTCCTCTTTCTATGTTTATGGCTGCTGATTGGGTGGTGAAAGCGGTTATCATTATTTTGTTACTTGCTTCACTTGTGTCTTGGACAATTGCTTTTGTGAAAATTGTTGAGATCACTTTGGTAAAACGAAGAGTACGTCATGAACTTCAATTGGTTCTAAATGCTCAGACTCTTACGCGTTTGGCAGCTAGCTTGAAAGAAAGCAAAGGGGCTGGTGTATTTTTTCTCAAAGAAGTCCTTAAAGAGGTGTATCTTTCTGCACAACAGGTTCATTTTTCTGCTCCTGAAGGGATAAACGAAAGCTCTGGTGAAAAAACCAGTACAGGGGAAAGGGCACAAACGATTGAAGATATTCTCTTTTATGAGGAGAGCAATCAATATGAAGATGTTTCCCGCGATGTTCGCGATGCTAGGGTTCGCGATGTTCATGAAGGTTTAAAAGAAAGGGTTCATTCACTTTTGTCACGCTGCTTGCTGGCTGCTACACGCCGTGTTGCATGTGGAAGTGCTGTTCTTGCAACTATTGGCGCAATTGCTCCTTTTGTTGGTCTTTTTGCAACTGTTTGGGGAATTATGAACTCTTTTATTGGGATTGCTCAGTCTCAAACAACGCGACTTGATGTGGTGGCGCCTGGAATTGCTGAAGCTTTATTCGCAACGGCTGTTGGGCTTTTTGTGGCTATTCCCGCCGTTGTTATGTATAATAGCCTTATGCGTGCTTTGAGTGGTTATCGCAGTGATTTAGGCGATATCGCTGCTGCTCTTGAAAGGCTCTTGAGCCGTGAACTTGATAGACAAAGACAACAGAAAAGTCATAAAAAATGAAAGCAAGCCTTAATAATGATTGGGATATAGACGAGAGTGGGTTGCAAAGTGAAATCAATGTGACCCCTTTTATTGATGTTGTATTGGTGTTGCTTATTGTTTTTATGGTTGCAGCGCCTTTGGCAACGTCTGTCATTTCCGTTCAGCTTCCTTCTATAACTCAAGCACCTTCAGTGGTTCAGTCTGATGAACCTCTTTATGTTACGTTGCAAAAAGATCGTTCTCTTTACATTGGTGATCATCTTGTAGAACAAGCAGCTTTGAGAGAAGCTTTGTTGAGGGAAACTACGCAAAATTTAGAGGCAAAAATTTTAATCAAAGCGGATAGCGAAATTGATTATGGTACTGTCATCGATTTATTAAATCAAATACGCATGGCTGGATATAATAAAATCGGTCTTGTAGGATTGCAAAACTCTACCAATCTTGTCTCAAGAGGTGGGATCAATAATAAAACAACAGGGGTAGCGGATGCTGCTGTCGATGGAGCGGGTGGTAACGTTGTGGGGCGTGTGGATGCCGTAACAACGAGCCCTGCGGGAAACGCTAATATTCCAGCCGATGTCTCTGATTAGTGATAAAAAACAGCCTTTGTTGCAGGAAGCAAAGCATATTACTCAAAGTCATGGAGTGAAATTGATGAGGGTTCCGTGGATTTATTAAACCAAATACGTATGGGTTTGATATTATGCAGGGGGTTCATATATTGAATCGGTTTTTTTAGGATTAAGCTCTACTCATCTTGCCGCAAGAGGTGCGATCAAGAAAACAGCAGAGGCGATTGTTGTGTATCTTAATACATCTTAAAGCCTTTTTTGCGGCGGTGTTCATAAATGGTATAACGGTAAAGCCCCCGTAGCATAATAAAAAACCTATCAAACATCACCATCTTTATGCTTAACAAAAGAGCAAGCGAGCACCATTATCGTATTTATATTTTTTTCCCAATGTTGTGATAGTGCTATTTATTGTAGGTATTTTTTCAGTTTTTATCTGCATGCTAGCCACGTTTGGAATGTGAGAAACATGCTTTTGATTGATTTAATATAAATAGGCTTGCCATGAAACAATCTTACAGTATTGAGATTTCTCATTTAAGTTGCAAGACAATTCATTATTATTATAAATCAATATGATGTACAGATTGTCGACATTACCAGCGGTGTGTGAGCTCTCAATGTTTAATGCCAATGTTTTTGTTATGGGGGAGGGGTATCTGGTGATAATGAAGTTTTGTATAGCGCACGAGACGTAATTGAGAGATGCTTGTTTAGAGGTGAGTTTAGTGCAAAAACTTTGAAAGCAAATGCGCATTCCCTCTGCAATTTAAAAGCTCAAAGAATTTCCAGTGAAAGAGTGGTTGGAATAAGTATGTGTTATTTTGAGAGTAGCGATTTTTCAGAGCTTCTTAAGTGTGTCCCGTTGAACCAAAACCTCCTGTTCCACGGCTCTCGTTATGGCTTTGGGTATTTTGCTTTGGTTCAATGGTGCAAACATTAACTTGGGATACGGGGGCGATGATTGTTTGGGCAATGCGCATGCCCCGTTGGATGGAAAAGTCTTCTTGGCCTAAATTGATAAGAAGGACTTTGACTTCACCACGGTAGTCACTATCAATTGTTCCTGGAGTGTTGAGGCATGTGATGCCGTGTTTTAAGGCTAAGCCAGAGCGTGGACGTATTTGTGCTTCAAACCCAAGTGATAAATGAAAAATGAGACCTGTTGGAATAAGTGCCCGCTGCCCAGGGGCAAGAACAAGCGTTTCTTCTTCTCCAATTGCTGCCCGTAGATCAAGACCCGCAGAACCCTCTGTCGCGTAGCAAGGAAGTTCTAAACCTTGTCCGTGTGCAAGACGCTGAACAAATAAAGTCTGGGCATGTGAAGATTGAGAAGAGACAGGATGATTGTTTAGAGGGGCGTTGGTTTCAGTGTGCGACATGATTGAGGCATTTCCAAAATATGAGGTCTAGAAGAAAATGATACTTTAACAAAAGATATCTATAAAACCAAGTCGATAAAGGTGTGTGGATATAGGTTGTCCCCAGAGCTTGCTTATCATCTCTTACTGACTTAAAATATTCCACAACACCACCTAACATCATCAATGGCATTTTTCAATAATGGCATCATCAATGATGGCTTATGCCTAGGGGCATGCGCTTATTTGAGATCTAAATTATGGTTACAGATAAGATTTTTTAGATACTACCGATAAGAATACCCGTCGCAAAAACCAGAGCTCCCCCAATGATAACCTGTAAAGAGGCGCGCCAAAAGGGAGTGGACATGTATTTGTTCTGAATCCAGACGATGGCGCCGAGTTCGAAAAAAACAATGATAAAAGCAATAATTGTCGCTACATAAAAAGAGTTGATCAAATAGGGAAGAGTATGGCCTAGTCCTCCTAATGTTGTCATAATGCCGCTGGCAAGACCTCTTTTTAATGGCGAACCACGCCCTGATAATTTTCCGTCATCATGGGCTGCTTCTGTGAAACCCATTGAAAGTCCCGCACCAATTGAAGCTGAGAGCCCTATCAAAAAAGTTTGATGCGTGTCTCCCGTGGCAAAAGCTGCGGCAAAAATGGGGGCAAGGGTGGAGACAGAGCCATCCATTAATCCTGCAAGACCTGGTTGAATCCAAGTCAAAAGTGTTTGTCTTTGCGTTTTCGAAGGTTTTTTTATGGTGTGATTTGCCGCTGTTGTTTTTTGGGAGGGATGGCGGCTCTTGCCTTTCACAAGAGAAGTTCTGTCACATAATGAACCGATAGTGTTTGCACGATTATGGCAAGAAAGGCACAAAAGTTGCTTATAATTTTTAAGCTCTTGAAGCCCCATGGCGGTAAAAACCGCGGCTTCCTTAGAGGAATAAGGTTCTAGAGCTTTTGCATATTTTAAATAGAGCGCCGCATGTTGCTCTTTTATTTTGAGCGCTTTAAGTATCACGTTTTGTGCTGAACGAAAGGACAGAGCTTTACGTTGTACAAATGAAAAAAACGATCTCAACATTTTCTGTTCCTCTGCATTTTAGAATAATTCTAAAACATAAGAAAAATAAACCGAAAGTCAATCTAAAAGTTAAAAACTGACAAATTACAAAAAGGTTGCACTGAGAAAAAAGGTGCTGGGATGCTGAGAAAGTACAAGGAGATTTATCAAATGGAGACGAAAGGGGCGCATGAAAGAAATAATTGCGTGAAAAAATTTAAGAGATAATGTGCTTTATTTTGCTAAAGGGATGTTTGAATGGAGCATTTTAATGTATTGATGCTCGAGAATATAGGAAAGGAATAAGCTAGCACCATCATTCATTTGATGCGTTCAAAAGACTGTAATAGCTCTTGGAATTTGAAATGATTCTTTAAAAAGAGACCTTTTTCAAGGGACAAAAGCCCATTTCGCGAGGGGGCCCCGTGAAGAGTATAGAAGGGTAGAGCCGCAAAATTTCCATGAAATAATATAAACTCCATTGAGTCTTCTTAATCTTTACGCTTCATAAAAGAGCAAGCTGGCATCATCATACACTTTAGCTCCCAATGTTGCGACAGTCTTTAGTACGGTTCATTATAGGTATGGCATTTTATTGTACAGTTTTACGCCAATCATCCTGCTTGTGGAGGTGTAAGACAGTATTCTTATGATATTTACGCGCATTGAGCGTTGTTACAGCTTTTGCATTTAGGTGGATTTGATGTAACGAATTATCTTTTGTGCTGTAATTGCAGGGGCAGGTTTAAGGGTGGGAGTGCATAAATGAAAGAGATATTATCATATCAAATTGTTTGATCACGCATAAGAATTTATGCTTTATGAAGGGGCATTTATCGCCTTGTAACTTGCCTGATATCTTGTATGAAAGCCCAAAATTCAGTAGGATTCCTCTCACTTCAAAACTTCTTATATTGAAGCAATTCAAATCATTTTCTTGTGTATCACAAGGAGGGGTGTGGGTGCTGTGTTTTATTTAAAGTATGGGATGAGTTGAAATGTGAGAAGTGCATAATCTCTACGCGTTAACAAACGTTTTTGATGTTTTTAAAAAAGAGCGAAATTGTGCAGAAAAAAGGGAGCATATATGGAAAATAGTGATGGTTTGAAATTTTGGCGGCTTTCTGAAAAACTAACAATACTGCAGGCAGCGCTTTTAATAGTTGGATTAAATCCAGGAAAGTATTTGTTTGTCAACAAATTAGAACCAGAAAAAAGTGATATTTACGAAGATAACCTTTCCGTATCATCAGAGAAAACTGCTAATTTCCGTGCAGCCTATCATGCTATCGTTCAAGCGGGAAAAAGCAATCGATTAGAGATAGAATGGTCGTACTATAATTTTTCGGATTTTATAGATGCAGATTCCTCATATGTTCGCGTTGATGATTTAAAAGAATGGCTTTCATCGCGTGGTCTGTACCCTCCATTTTTTTTCCCTGAGGATGATTCTGCTGAGACTAAGGACCAAAAATATGCGTTTCAAGATCCAACGCATCCACGTTATGCTCCAAAGCTTGCTGCTATTGTTGCGGCATGGGAAGCGGTGAGTGAGGTTGAGGGTGGTAAAACTGTTAAAGGAACGCTTGCAAAATGGTTGCAACAGAATGCTGATCAATATGATTTATACAATAAGAAAAATGGTAAGTTAAAAAAGGATGTTATTGAGGAATTAGCAGCTGTTGCGAATTGGGAACCTACCGGAGGGGCGCCTAAGACACCTGCCAGCTCTCTTTTATCAAAAGAAAAAAAATAAAAAGATCACTAAAATTGTGCTGTTTTTTTTTTGATAATTTTGAAGATAATCTCTTTTTCTGGGGGAGATTTTTACTTTTCTTCCCTAGACTATAAGTAATTGTTTTTCAATGAAAATAATTTTTATAGTGTTCCAATGACTGTTCAGGCGGGGGAAAATAGACATTTTGGGGCAGTAAAATTTACCCTGTAGTTTTCGTAACTTACCTCTCTATTTTTGTTTGATTTTTTTGGTCATTTTAAAATCCAAATCAATTAAAATGGAGTGCAACATGATAAAAATACTTTCTTTTTTTACGGTGCGTGGAAGTGCAAAAAATTCTCAAGTCAATGCACCGATAAATGCACCAATATTGGAGCAGCCTGTTGCGGATGAGGTGGTACATAAATCGTTTAGAGTAGGTGTATTGTCGTGTTGGTTAAAGTTTGAACTTATCCTTGTTATGGAAAAGGTCAAAGCTGAGCGTCATGTGCGCTCTCCATAAAGAAATCTTGCTATCTATAGACCCAGTGAGAGTTTTTCTTAAGAAATTTGCACAATAGTAAAACTAGTTAGCAAAACTTGTTCTTTGGCACAACAAAAAGGATGTCATAAATGATTATCTCATCATAAATATGCTTTAAGAATAACCCGTGCGTGGCGAAAGTCTATGGCATAGTCGCTATAGATTTTTGCTCCGTGTGTGATGATCAATACTCTTGTTTATCTCTTGTCAATGCAAGTGCCCATGAAAGTGATGGGTGTCTATTGCTCCATTGTGATGCTTGGTTGTTCATGTTTAGAAACGACAAGTGTATTGAACGCGATAGGGCTGATAGAAAGGAAAACGTATCCTGTAAAAATAGGTGTGTCTTTAAAATAAAGCTGATAAACGAAATTATTTTTTTATCTACCTTTTGTATAATGAGAAAAAAGGTATTCAAAGCGCAAGCATAAGCAATTCAGCAGTAAATCCCAAAATAGCATAGATCGTTTCTAGGAGAAGAGGAAAAAGTCTATCTGCAAAAGCTATGTTAGGTCATGTGACCGGTGAAATAATGCGGTTAGGGCAATAAACAATTGTTATTGGTGAAGAGATAGAAATCGGTTGGGTGTTGATTTCTGGTTTATTAGAGAATTTTCTTTGTTATCTCGTAAAATACGATCGTTTGAGGTGTGGTCATATAAAGCGAAGCTTTTTTCAATCTTGGAAAGATATTCCCATTGCGGAAAATCATATAAAGTTTAAGCAACGGCAGCACGATTTTTTGTGCAATGAAATGATAAGTATGTACAATATCTCGGTAATCTCCATGGGAAACTTTACCGGATCAACAGTACGGATATTGTTTTCTGCTTATCCCAAATCGCAGATATTTCAAAACAACAACGGTGGAGGAGGGATATTGGATATGTTCTAGGGAAGTTTGCAAAAATGGCTAAAAAGTTTTCAAAAAAATACCAAAAATGACGAAAGGAGCGGTTTCCCACTCCTTCGTTCCTATCTCCCCTTGCGGGGAAGCGGACACCATTACTGATGCCGTGTATGGTGATATAGATACACTTATTTTTCTCAAAAGTCAATACTGTAAATGCGGTAAATATTTGAGCATCAGAGCTACAACTTTATGAAAATCTTCGCAGGATAACCTTGGAACGGTACGTGAGCAACTTAAACGACTTACAGAAACTGTTGTGACATAATTGCAGATAATCCATGCTTTTTTATTCTCTATAGGAGATTGTATTGGATACGCAGCGGGATTATTGGGTTGTGATTTCGTTGAAAAAGGTAAAACTGTCACATTTCCATATAATTTTGCATTCTTAAAAAGCACTAAAACAGGCCGCTTTTTCCAAAATTCAGGGAGTATCGAATCATGAGGAAAATCGCACCAAAAAACTTGCCTGATGCGTGGGGCCGATTTGATTCGTGGTTTTATATGAGGTGGTTTTTCGTAAGGAGCATTTAAATCCCTTTCTTTTATATGCTCGCGCCATGCATTATGATCATGTTCCATCATAACACATGGTTCTTCAAGTTTGGTTATATCTAAGGAAATAGGTGATAGGGTAGAAGGCTTTGTGTTCTTATCTTCAGCCATAGCAGACCATTTATATTTATTGGTCCCCTCACTTATTATTTTACGGCTTTTCTATCACGAGTTTTTATCAAAATGTTGCTTATAAGTACAGAGAGGTGAAACCATAAAGTGGATGTATCTGCTCATTTTTGTCTTTTGAGTACAACGCTAGAGGAGGGATGTTGGTGACTCGTTGGTGTTGTTGGGTTGGTTTGGCGGTGGGTGGTTTTGGGTGGGGATTGGTGACTGGAGGGTTGTTGGTGGAAAGCGATTGGAGAGAACGAGTGCACGCGGTTTCGTTTCTATTTTATGGTTAGAGTTTTTTATGGACTGAAAGGAGCCCTTTTGAAGTAATATAGAGGCTTATAAGGGAGAAAAATAGGCTTGAGACGACATTCCAACCAGCAAATGAAAGAAAAAGAAAGCGTGCGGATGCTTCAGAACAAGAAGGAGGATGAATGTTGTTTAGTTGGTTAAGCAACTGATTAATGTCTGAGGTTTTTCTCACTGCGCTTAAACCACAACTGAGGGGAGCTGTCCAAAAGCCATATTCAACACCCGCATGATAAACGGCTAAAACAAGGCTGATGCACATTAAGACAAAAACACACAAAAATAAAAGTTGTATCCAAGCAGTTGTGCGAAAAAAACATGCTCCAAAACCTGCTAAGAGCAAAAATGGTATGGCACCATAATAGGGAAAACGCTCTATGAGACATAAATCGCAAGGAAGATATCCTCCGAAATGTTCAAAACCAAGGGCAATCCCTATTGTGGCAGACAAGCAAAAAGCGAGAAAAAAAGCCCATAAACTTTGTTCTTTTCTGCTGGGTTCAAGATGAAGGTGCTTGTGTAAAAGTGGGTGAGAAGACAAAACGCATGCCATTAAGTCTGTTCCTTATAAAAGCTTCTTGTTTAAAAAAGCTATGAAAATCCCATAAATTAAAAGGAGGCTAACACAACCAATGAGAACAATCCATTTAAAATGCTGTACTAGAAAATTCATTGCTTTTTGCCCAAAATGTTTAATCAGCCACGCGAGAAGATAAAAACGAGCGCCTCTGGAAAAAGTACAAATAAGAATGAAAAATTCAAGACGCACACTCATAACACCGGCCAAAATTGTGACAATCTTGATGGGGGGTAGATGAAAAAAACCTGATGTTATCAGTAAAATGATTAGAAATTGCAGGGTTGCACTATTTTTCAGAGATTCAAAACTTTCAACCTTACCATAAATTTCTAAAATGGGTTTGGCAAGGGTATCATAGGCAAAATGTCCGATAAACCAACCGGCAATGCCTCCTAATACAGAACAGATCGTCGCAATCAAAGCATAACGATAAACCCGCTTTTGATGGATAAGAAGCATCGGAATATATAAAACATCTATGGGAATTGGAAAAACAGAACTTTCAATAAAGGCAATGAAACCAAGCCAGTGTGGTGCTGTACGCCGATTTGCTAAAGAAATCGTCCAAAGCTTTAATTTGTTTAATATCATGAGGCTTTTTATAAATTTAAGAGGTAAACACTTTACAAATGAGATTGCTATAAATCCGATAGAGAAATCCAATAAAGAAAGTATTTCATAAAATAGATAAGAAAATGATATGAATTCTTAAAAAATGAGAAGTCTTCTGTTGACGAATCTGTTCTTCTTCATATAGTGCAAAGGAATAATCGACAAGTCTGTCTTTTATAGTCCTGTCTTTTATAGCAGTGTGCGGGTGTGGTGGAACTGGTAGACGCGCCAGACTCAAAATCTGGTTCCGAGAGGAGTGTCGGTTCGAGTCCGACCACCCGCACCACTTCATAAATATTTTCCTTTATCCTGTTATGGCGCATCACGTTGTTTTATAGACCGTGTTCAATGTTTTGCATGTTGAATGAAAAACTCGAATACCGTAGGATTCTTTCATTTCAAGTTTGTTTATAGTAATTCAACAAAAATCATGTCGCTCGTACGTTACAAGCTAGATGAGCTTGCGTGGAGTGAAATTTTACAAAAAATGAATAAAAATGCCTCTTATGCCGTTTCAAGGGCTTTAACGGCTTACTTGTAATCTATTTATATCTTTTTAATAATATACATTATGGATAGATTTATTGGGATAGGTAAGGCNACCCTCAAACAAGATTATTTCATCAAACGCGACAAAAAAATCCAGCCTAAAATACTCATCATACACTCTAAAAAACACCTTGATAAATTGATATGCTTGATATCACCCCCCTATAAGCTCCCCTTCTAATCATGATTTCGGAGCCGCGTGAGAGGGACAAAACAAGCCGTTAAGTTCTGGGGGTCAAGGACGCCGTTAGGCGCCATGTAATGGTCTCCTTGACCTTAAGAACCTAGGATTGTTAGTCCCCTCATTAAACGCGGGCTTTAACGGCTTACTTGTAATCTATTTATATCTTTTTAATAATATACATTATGGATAGATTTATTGGGATAGGTAAGGCCTCTCAAGTTTTGGGTGTTTCGATTAGCACTTTGCGCCGTTGGGAAGGTGAAGGCAAAATTATTTCTAAGCATACGGCAGGAGGACACCGTCGTTATGACCTATCCAAGCTTAGACCTGAGCTTTTTCATTCGAGAGAACTGTCACAAAGAAAAACCATTGCTTATGCGCGTGTATCGAGCCATGATCAAAAAGACGATTTAGAGCGACAAAAACAGGTTCTTGAGCTTTATTGCGCAAGCCAAGGTTGGACTTATGAACTCATCTCTGATTTAGGGGTCAGGGATGAATTATCGTAAAAAGGGACTTAAACGTTTATTGGATGCTCTCATTGAAAATGAGATAGGTCGTTTGGTGATTACGCATAAAGATCGTTTATTGCGCTTTGGTGCAGAATTAGTCTTCGCCATTTGTGAAGCCAAACAAGTTGAGGTTGTCATTCTTAATCAGGGGGAAGAAAGCAGTTTTGAAGAGGATTTAGCCAAAGATGTTTTAGAAATTATTACTGTCTTTAGTGCTCGTCTTTATGGAAGTCGTTCGAGAAAAAATCAAAGGTTATTAGAGAATGTTCGTCAAGCTGTAGAGGCATCGCAATGATTGTTGCTCACAAAATAGCTCTAGACTTAAACAATAAACAACGAAGCTACATGGCTCGAGCCAGTGGTTGCGCGCGCTTTGCTTATAATTGGGCACTGAAGGAATGGCAGCAGCAATATGAAGCATGGAAGAAAGATAATAATTTACCAAAGCCTAATGACTATGCGCTACGTAGACAATTCAATTCTCTAAAACGAGAACAATTTCCATGGATGATGGAAGTTACTAAAAATGCTCCACAAATGGCAATTATTCAATTGGGTGTGGCTTTTAAGAATTTCTTTTCAGGGAGAAGCCGATATCCCACTTTTAGAAAGAAAGGAGTGCACGATCGTTTTACTTTGACCAATGATCAAATACAGTTGCAAGGTTTCAAGATAAGAATTCCCAAGCTTGGTTGGGTTCGTCTGCGAGAACAATTGCGATTTCAAGGAAAGATCTTGTCAGCAACCATTAGCCGTAAAGCGGATCGGTAGTTTGTAAGTCTTAGCGTTGAAACAGATAATCAAGAGTCACTGAGCGAGAACCAAGCTATTGTTGGTCTTGATTTGGGCATCAATGCACTTGCAACTCTTTCGACAGGAGAAACCATAGGAGGCGTTAAACCTTATAAGGCTTTGCTAAATCGTTTACGGCGCTTATCACGAAGGCTAAGCCGTAAGCAAAAAGGCTCGAGCAATCGTTATAAGGAGAAACAAAAACTCGCTAAGCTTCATGCACGGATAAGTAATATCAGAACAGATCATTTGCATAAGGTTACAACAGATTTAATTCAGCGTTTTGGTACATTTTGTCTGGAAGATCTTCATGTAAAAGGTTTGCTGAAAAATAAGCATTTATCGCGTGCCCTTGCAGATCAAAGTTTTTTCGAGTTTCGCCGTCAATTGGAATATAAGGACGCACGCTATGGTCGACAGATTGTTATTGCAGATCGTTGGTATGCGAGCAGTAAGATCTGCCATCATTGCGGATGTAAGATTGAACAATTGCCTCTTACCATACGTGAGTGGAAATGTTCTCATTGTGGTACACACCATGATCGAGACATTAATGCCGCGATTAATTTAAAAAACTTGGCGGTGAGTTCCACCGTATCAGCCTGTGGAGAGGAAGGCTCTGGCCAACGTCTTGTGACTTTGGTGAAACCAGCCTCAAAGAAGCAGGAAATCAACATTATATTTAATCAGAAATGATCACATTTACATAAGTTTGATAGAACGGTCTGATCTCATGATTTTGGTGAGCGTTCCGGAGAGTTTGAGAGGCGAAAAGCCTCTCATTAAAAAATAAAGTTTATAAATAAAAACTATTTTCATTTGCCAATCTTCTGAAATTACTTTATCATTTAAAAGATATTTTGATCGTCTACGCAGCGATCAACAGGGAACTAAAAGCCCTAAACCCTAGCGTACAATTGAATCCACTTTTGTGGGTATCCCGGAATTCCGGGAGTTTTTGCTATGTCCAGGTGCGCTCTAGCACTAAAAGCAAAAAGCTGAGTCAAGTCAGTGTTTTCAGACTCCCGGAATACCAATGCGAGGGCGCTTGCAACCGCAGGAGGGCTTGAAGTGCCAACTAAAAATCCAAATTTTATCGACATTTTGATAGGAAAAAGACGCGATTTACAATCCATATTTCGCACTTTTTTAAAAAGTACCCAATCTTATAGTCTTTGAGATTATTTTGATTTTTCTTGCCAATTTTCTGAAATTGCCTTATAAATGAATACTGTAATTTTGGTCGTATACGCAACGACCAATAGGGAACTAAAAGCCCTAAATCCGAGCGTACAATTGAGCCCACTTTTGTGGGTATCCCGGAATTCCGGGAGTTTTTGCTATGTCCAGGTGCTTTAAGCACTAAAAGCAAAAAAACTGACTCGGATTCAGTACTTTTAGACTCCCGGAATACCAATGCGAGGGCGCTCGCAACCGGAGGGGGGCTTGAAGTGCAAACCAAAGATCCAAATTTTATCGATATTCTGATAGGCAAAAGAATTCGTCAAAAAAGAATTGCCATGGCGCTTTCTCAAAAAGAATTAGGAAGCTATTTAGGTGTCAGTTTCCAACAAATCCAAAAATATGAAAAAGGCTTCAATCGTGTAAGCGCAGGGTGTTTACTCAAAATCGCCCAAAAATTGGAAGTTCCCATAAGCTTTTTTTATGCAGATATTGCCACAAAAGAAAATCTTTCAACACATGCCGCACACTATGATCAAGANTATATTTACATAAGTTTGATAGAACGGCATCATTGGAGGTAAAGTGTATGATGGATGGTGCCAGCTTGCACTTTTATTGAAGTGTAGAGATGGTGCTCTATAGATTTTATATTCCTGTGGGTGCTGTCGCAAAATGGGCTTGAGGGTTTTGAGAGATGTTTCTTTAAAACACGCATGTGAATTGGCAACCCAAGTATCTTGAATTTGAGTGTGTTTGGTTTGAAGCGCTGCCGTATGATATGAAGGGTGTGATCGCCAAAAAGATATGTGAGAAACAAAAACATGGGGTAATGTGTAATTTCCTCTCTTTAAAAGACAGGAGTAGAGGCTTAAAAGATTATGCTTTAGAGGCTTTTGAAAGTCGTAAAGCAGAGGGAAATGGTAAGATTGGAAATTGGTTTTTACTTTGAAAACTTCATGTGCTCCCTAAATGAAGCTGTCTCCCCGTTACAGAAATTACATAAACAGAGAACCGCAATATCCTCTTTCCACTCTGGCATACAATAGCGGTAAAATACTGTTGTTTGAAGTGTGGTAATATAGGGCATACTTCCTTGAAACGTTACAGTATTTTTTCGGTGTGTGTTGGATATTTTTCAGTGTGTTTGTCTTGCTGTAGGTTTAAGGGCATTCCATGAGGAGCCCAGAGAAGCCCGCCCAAATCCCCCAAGAGTCCCCAAGGGTTTTTGTGCTTTTATAAACGGACATGGTGTTTAAAAATGGGTTTTTAGAATCTTTATCCTTTAAGAGCGGGGAGGCAAGTCAACATTATCTTATAAAACTGCAATGATGCACAATATCCATATTTATTTTAAAGAAATATCTCTTAAATAACGGCTCTCATTTATTTTACGATGGCGCCCAATGGTATGATGGTAAAGCTTTTATATTCCCAATGCACGACATGAAAGGCTGAGAGGATAGAAACTTGCTTTAAAAGAGGGAGAGGCTTTATCGTTTCGTGACTATTTGTTTACAGTTTAGTACTGGTTTTTAGAATCTACGTCTTTTTAGGGGGAAAGGGGCATTAAAAAACCCCGTTTTTAACAGGGTTTTTTAATCGTTCAATTTTTCTACAAAACTTAGAATTTATAAGCGATACCAAAGCGAACATCATGCGTTTGAGAAGAGATTTTAAGGTTATCGTTTGCAAATTTCTTTTTAAAAAAATCTGAATAACGATATTCTGTACGCATAATAATATTATCTGTCATTGCAAGATCAAAACCACCACCAACAGTGTAACCAAACATTGTTTTTGTCTCATCTAACACATTGCCAGAAGCAAAAATTGTCGAATCTTCTTGCGATTTTGATAAAAGTGACATGATATATTGCATCTGTGTATAGGCTATACCCCCTGCAATATAAGGCATAAGACGATGGGAAGCAAAACCAATACGCGCGCGCGTGGCACCAGACCATTTTTCTTTCAGTGTTACACTGCTAACAACAATGTCACCATAGTTGGATATCGTTTTACCCTGAGCTGCAGATTTTATGATAGGAATCCCAGCGTCTTTAAAGGCAATGTTAATAGAGTCTAATTCATCTAGAATTTTCTTTCCATTGTCTGTTTGGGTGCTTTTCCTCCCAGACCAGACCATGTCGGTATCAAAACCGAAAACAAGATCTCCCAGATCAATATTAGAACCTGCATACAAACCTGCTCTCAATCCTGATAGTTTCGGTGATAAATCTCTATCAACCCAAGCCCATTTTCCGTCCCTAGCTTCTTGTGCGTAATTTAGAGTATTTTTATTGGAAAAATATCCAATTTGTCCTCCAAAATAAAAACCAGACCAAGAAAAAGGCGCAGAAACAGTAACCGGTGAAATACGTGACGATGAAACATCTTGCAATGAAACCTTCGGTTCTGATTGCTTAAAGATTACCGTATCTGCTGCTTGCGCTGTTGAAGCGGTAATGAAGGTGAAAATAGATAGTGCAACTAAACATTTTGTTTTCATAAAAACGTCCCCAATTTATTTCAGATACAAATCGTATTATATACAAATTGGTTAAAAAAATCTATACTTAATATCATTATGAAAACTAAAACACTCAAAAACTCTATAATTATCCATATTTAAGCGTTCTTAAAACTTGTTTTCATGCTATTATCCCGCGTTTATATTGATTTTTCAGGATTTTTTTATACTCTTTCAATGTTCTCTGTGTTTTAGAAAAAATTATAGTATAGTAAATAAGCTTTTTACTTATATAAAAAACATTGTTTTATACATATTAAAACACTTTTTGTTATTAAATGTATTATCCATTATGATTGACATCTATGTGCTTACATATTCAATTGATCGTAAAAAATGCATATTGGCACCATCATATTCGTTGCTCGTTTCTGATATTGCGTAGCTTTGTATTGCGATAGCCTTTTGAGCACTTGAGAGGATGAGCGACTTTATTTCTTTTTTTATCTATATGCCACTTTTGCTTATGATAATCCAAGCGAATAGTTTTGATTGATTGAATGGAATACGAAGAATAAGAAGGAGAAAAGTACGAGAATCTCAAGTCTCATGAGGTTTCTTATGCGCCATGTAAACGATAAATTCTTCTTTTCGTTCGCTTAAAGCTGGAACGTGGATGAGAGCCTAAAAACTGAATGTCGTTGGCTATTTTAAAGAGATTAGCGCATGCATTCAGGTTTTTGTGGAAATGGGTGAGGGCGCCATAATGGGCAAATGCCTCAAATTTCTTGCGAGCTGTCAAGTATATCCCCGTTAGAGAGCTGATTGTTTCAGCAAAGGTCAAAACCTTTCGGTGCATTGAATTTTGTTCCAACAGCTGTTCCTCTATTGAGCACCCCCATCTTCACGCTTCATAAAAGAGACATTTCTCAATATTCCTAAACCCATTTTATGACAGCGATTGTGAATGGTATAATAATAAATCTATTGAGCATCTCTTTTACGCTTCATAAAGGAGCAAGCCGGTACCATTACTATATTTGCCAGTATTTGCCAGTTCGTGGGGTGTTGTGACAGTCCTCTCCACAATGTTGTGACAGGTCCCTTTGTCCGTTGTGACAGTCCTTGGCACTTAAGGTGGTTCATTAGAGGTGTTTTTGTCCTTATCGGATACAATTTCTATTCATACATTCATTGCGTTTGTGATGTGCAAGTCAGTGATTTTGATTGATGCAACATGGGACCGATTTAAAATGAGAAAATCTTACGGTATTTAGGATTCTCGTTCAATATGGATAACGCTAGATTATCATTATAAATAAACACATTATCTTATTGAGATAAGAGTTATCTACCCAATGTTATCAATAATGATAACATTGTAAAGCGTAACTACGATGAATTCATTAATCTTTTTATACTTCGATTGAAATTATGTCTATTAATACCGATAATACCGATTTTTTTGAGCTAATTCTGTTTGGTTGATAGCTAATAGATTTTCAAAATCAAGACGCGAAGCTAGAATGAAAAACACCTTAAGGTCATATCCATTTAAATCACTTTCTGCCAGTATAGCCATTGGGTGTTGCGCCATGATTATTCATGCTTTTCCAAAATCGTTGTGCTTTTTAAGTACAATATAAGCAACAAAACCACCCATAGCATAAATGCGGATCAGAGTCTAAAATGAACGCTGTGGGTAATTGTTATCGGTCATCATCGGGGTGTTTACACCCCGATCTTTTGACAAAAAGATTTGTTTTAAGATGTTTGCATCTTTTTTAGTGGGTTGTTTATTGGGGAGCAATCATCTTTTTGGGATCAACTAATCGGTCATAATCCTCTACAAAAACGCCTGCTTTTAATGCTTCGGTGCGCAAAGTTGTATCATTTTTATGCGCTGCTTTGGCAATTTCAGCAGCTTTTTCGTAGCCAATTTCTGGTGCAAGAGCTGTGACTAACATGAGTGAGCGCTCCATGAGCGAGTGAATATGAACACGATTGGCCCGTAATCCTTGAATGCAATGCATATCAAAAGAACGCATGCAATCACCAAGAAGGGTAATTGATTGTAAAACGTTATAGCCAATAACAGGTTTATAAACGTTGAGTTCAAAATGTCCTTGGCTTGCGGCAAAGGTTACGCTGGTGTGATTACCAAAAACTTGGCATGCAACCATGGTTAAGGCTTCACATTGCGTGGGGTTAACTTTGCCGGGCATAATAGAAGATCCGGGTTCATTTTCAGGAAGACTGAGTTCCCCTAAACCAGAACGTGGACCAGAGCCTAAAAACCGAATGTCATTGGCAATTTTAAACAGATCAGCAGCGAGAGCATTCAAGCTTCCGTGGAAATGCGCAAGGGCGCCATGATGGGCAAGTGCTTCAAATTTATTGCTGGCAGTTTGGAATGTTATTCTTGTGAGAGTGCTCACTGTTTGCGCAAAAGCAACGTCAAAACCTTTTGGCGCATTCAGCCCTGTGCCAACAGCCGTACCACCTTGAGCAAGCATTTGGACATCGGTTAGAGCATTTTCAATGCGTTGAAGATTGGCTTCTAATGCGGCACGATAGCCTGAAAATTCTTGCCCTAAGGTTAAAGGGGTTGCATCTTGGGTATGGGTGCGGCCGATTTTAATGATATCTGCAAATTCTTGCTCTTTTTGTTTTAATGTCGCAATAAGAGCTTCAAGGATTGGCAATAAGTGTTGGCGTGTTTGCAACGTGGTGGCAATGTGAAGCGCCGTGGGAAAGGAATCGTTCGATGATTGGCTCATATTGACATGGTCATTGGGATGAATTGGTTTTTTGCTTCCAAGTTTTCCTCCCAAAATCTTACTAGCACGATTAGCAATGACTTCATTGACATTCATATTGCTTTGTGTGCCAGAACCTGTTTGCCAGACGGATAGTGGGAAATGTGTATCAAAATCGCCAGCAAGCACTTCATCAGCGGCGGCAATAATTGCTTTTCCAATATTTTCTGGTAGTTTTCCTTTGTCCATATTTACAATCGCTGCTGCTTTTTTGACAAGGACTAAAGCATAGATGATGGCAAGAGGCTGCTTTTCACTGCCAATATTAAAATTATGCAGAGAACGTTCAGTTTGTGCGCCCCAATAACGATCTTGACGTACCGAAATCGTTCCAAAGCTATCCGTTTCCTGACGTGTTTCAACCATGATAAGATCCTTTTTTGTTCACGGGTTCTCAAAAAAGATAGATAACGCGAAAGTGCAATAAGAGGCAAGACTTTGAAGCTTCATTTAGAGAAATTATTTTTATGACTATTCTTGACATTGAGAGATGCCGATTTTATATCTAACACATGCTAGCACTCGTAGTTTGAGAGTGCTAGCAAGAACTTTTAAGATTAATGCAATTATGTTCAGTTTTAAGGATTTAAAACATGGCTAATATACAATTCCGCCCACTTCACGACCGTGTCGTTGTCCGTCGGGTTGAATCTGAAAATAAAACGGCTGGTGGGATTATCATCCCTGATACAGCAAAAGAAAAACCCCAAGAAGGCGAAGTGATTGCTGTTGGCAATGGCGCTCTCGATGATAACGGAAAGCGCGTGCCTTTAGAAGTCAAAACAGGAGACCGTATTTTGTTTGGAAAATGGTCTGGAACTGAAGTCAAGATTAATGGGGAAGACCTCCTCATTATGAAAGAATCTGACATTATGGGAATTATGGGCTAATTGAAGCGCTTAATTTTTCATTGTGTACTATTTTGAGAAAACTCCAAGGAGAAATTAAATGGCTGCTAAAGAAGTCAAATTTGGCCGTGAAGCGCGTGAGCGTTTGTTGCGCGGTGTCGACATCCTTGCTAATGCTGTTAAGGTGACACTCGGCCCTAAAGGTCGCAATGTGGTGATTGATAAATCATTCGGTGCGCCTCGCATCACAAAAGACGGTGTATCCGTTGCAAAGGAAATCGAACTGGAAGATAAGTTCGAAAATATGGGTGCACAAATGTTGCGCGAAGTTGCTTCTAAAACCAATGATATTGCTGGTGATGGAACAACAACAGCAACTGTTTTAGGACAAGCTATTGTGCAAGAAGGTGTTAAAGCTGTTGCTGCGGGCATGAACCCAATGGATCTTAAACGTGGGATTGATGCTGCTGTTGAAGAAGTGGTGGCAAACCTCTTCAAAAAAGCAAAAAAAATCCAAACTTCAGCAGAAATTGCACAGGTGGGAACAATTTCCGCTAATGGCGCTGCTGAAATCGGTAAAATGATCGCTGATGCTATGGAAAAAGTGGGCAATGAAGGCGTCATTACCGTGGAAGAAGCTAAAACCGCTGAAACGGAATTAGAAGTCGTTGAAGGAATGCAATTTGACCGTGGGTATCTTTCCCCTTATTTTGTCACAAATGCTGAGAAAATGGTCGCTGATCTTGATGATCCTTACATTCTCATTCACGAAAAGAAATTGTCTAATTTGCAATCTCTTCTTCCTGTGCTTGAAGCTGTTGTTCAGTCTGGAAAACCACTTCTCATTATCGCTGAAGATGTGGAAGGTGAAGCTTTGGCAACGCTCGTTGTCAACAAATTGCGTGGTGGTTTGAAAATTGCTGCTGTAAAAGCTCCTGGATTTGGTGACCGTCGTAAAGCAATGTTAGAGGATATCGCTATCTTGACATCCGGACAGGTTATTTCTGAAGATGTGGGCATTAAACTTGAAAATGTCACTTTGGATATGCTTGGACGTGCAAAGAAAGTGAATATTTCTAAAGAAAACACCACCATTATTGACGGTGCTGGACAAAAGGCTGAAATTACTGCTCGCGTCAATCAAATCAAGGCTCAGATTGAAGAAACAACTTCTGACTATGACCGTGAAAAATTGCAAGAAAGACTTGCTAAACTCGCTGGTGGTGTTGCTGTTATCCGTGTGGGTGGTGCAACAGAAGTTGAAGTGAAAGAAAAGAAAGACCGTGTTGATGATGCTTTGAATGCAACACGTGCTGCTGTTGAAGAAGGTATTGTTGCTGGTGGTGGTACCGCATTGTTGCGTGCAGCAAATGCGTTGACCGTTAAGGGAAGTAATCCTGACCAAGAAGCTGGTATTAGTATCGTTCGTCGTGCTCTACAAGCACCAGCGCGCCAGATTGCAAGCAATGCTGGTGAAGAAGCTGCTATTATTGTGGGCAAAGTGCTGGAAAATAATGCTGACACTTATGGTTACAATACCGCAACTGGTGAATTCGGTGATTTGATTGCTTTGGGAATTGTTGATCCCGTGAAAGTTGTGCGTTCTGCTCTTCAGAATGCGGCTTCAATTGCGAGCCTTCTGATCACAACAGAAGCAATGGTTGCTGAAGTTCCAAAGAAAGATACACCAATGCCTCCGATGCCTGCTGGTGGAATGGGCGGAATGGGTGGAATGGATTTCTAAGCTCTTTTCCATAGAAATAATAAAGAAACGGGTCTTCTGTGCCCGTTTTTTTTATGCTTTTTCACGTTTCATACAGTTTTTCCTTTTATGACAGTTTCTTTATCTTATAGGATTGTTCTATTCTCCACTGGTTGATCTACCGTTATTGTGAATGAATCTCATTCTCGGTTCTTGGCTTTTTCTCTTGTTTTTATGAAATGTTTCTATTGTGCGGGGATCGTGGTTTCCTTTGAAAATATTGTGCTAATAAAAATATAACTCTTTGATTTATAATCATTTATTCCTAATACAGTTCTGTTTTTTCATTTCAGGTTTATGCATGCCCCGTTAAAAAATCCTGTGTTTGTGCTTCATAGGGTGAGAGGTCACTACGGTTTTTATGAACCAACCTAATCATTAAAAGTCAGTAGTTAAGAAGAGTCAGTAGTTAAGAGTTAGTACCTATTGAGCGTTGGAAAGACAGAGTTGAAAAGAGCATGATGGGGCTGGTTTGTTTTTTTATGAATAAGATGCTGGTATTTCAAGCTTTTGTATGAAAAAAATAAGGGTTTGCTCTGTTAAAGGGCTTTTATATACTGGGACAAGCATTTTTCTGTTTGGGTAGTTTTTGGAATGAGGGGACTGCTCCATTTGAGAAGCTTAAAGATAAAAGCTAATTTTTCGCCTTGCTCTCATCTTTTTTTCGGTAAGCTCATCACCTAAACTGGAGCCAAACCCATATTGTTATACTCAAGTTCTGTTTGTTGCCTATATTGTGACAGAAAATTCTTAAGTGGGGAGCAATTTTTGAGCTAAGGGGACCATGACAGGTAGCCGAAAAAATCATGACGAGACAATAGGCGCGCTTGTGTTAGAATTTTTAATGCTTCTGATGATAAAGGCACGCGAAATTCTGTTGTAGCCTCATGCTTTCTTTTCATATTTTCGAGCCAAGGATTTTCCATATATTCTCTTCAACTTGACTTTTATGCATAGAACATAAGGGAATTGGGAGGCAGGGCATTGGGAGGGTGGGAGGAGCCGGCTTGCTTTTTTTATTCAACGTAAAGATGAGAGGCTTTATGTAAGGCTACCATTACATTGTTTGTTTATGCACTTCTTTAAAAGAAATATCTTTTAATACAAATTCTTGGCAATGCTATTTATGAAGAGTATAAAATCATTTGGATATCAATAGATTATTAAAAAAATGTATGTTGGTATGATCCTTTTCTTATGTTACCAAAGTTGCTGACTTACGCGTTGGTTAAAAATCTCTCTTCATACCCCTAAATTCATTTCATGAAAGCGTTTGTGAAGAGCACGACGTTTGTGAGGCGTGTAAAAAATTCTCGTGAGACATGAAAAAATCATCAATAAAATCTCCATGTTTTCAAAAAATAACGAATGGCTTTTTATCTTTTTAAAAGATTTAACACGTCTCACGTTTTTTATTTATTTTAGAGCTGAATATTCGATTTTTGTGTAAAAATACTTCCCAGCACATCTATGATCCGTGAAAAATCAAGTGCTAATAAGAAAATGATGAATATAATCCACTTCGTATAGCGTGACATCATTTTTACACTTTTATACGTTGTGATGATTTCTTGTAGGATTTCTTTTTCCTTTTCTGTAAGCTCTGTTTGTTTTTCTGTTTTTTTTCTAGTCATGTTTCCACCCACACAAGCCTTCCCCTTGTTTGTTATGCTTTAAAATATCTCTTGCGAGATTTGAACTGATGATATTGAGATCTTTTTTGTCTAAATAAATGGGCATCCAACCAACGCAAGAAAAAGGCTCATTGATTGTTTTTATCGCGCAACCAGTGAGTAAGAGAAGCGCGTACATCAGCATCACTTTTTTGATTAATTTCATTTTCCACCTCTAGCCGTGTTGTTGATGACTTTAGCGTTTTTTCTATTTGCTTTTGTTGTTCAACTTTCTTTCCAAGAGTGAAAGCTTTTGCTAAAGCGATAAAAAAAGCGGTCAGAGCCGCTCCTGTTATCATCAGATTTTTTTTCAACCACCACATCATAAGCGCTGCTCCAGAAACCGTTTTGCCACAAAGAAAATGCCAACGCAGGCGGCTAAAACCATAATGGTTGCTAATGCCCATTGGATGGGACCATTGCCTGCCAATAAGCCCCCAAGTCCAGAAAAAGAACCAATAATCGGTGTAAGCGCTTCTGCTTTGAAAAATCCCATTGGAGCTTGCGTTTCTACAGTTTGGTAGTTGGGAGAAACATAAGCTCCTTTTGCCCATAATCCCGATTCTGCTGCACGACGGTGCACTAAACCGTGAAGACGTTTTCCTCCTGCTTTAGTCCACTTTTGTAACTCAGCAGGGACGGCTTCATATTCGCCATTATTGAGTTTTTTGAGCAGGGTCGAATTACAAAAAGCCGATGTTCCTATATTATAGCAAAACGATACGAGCGCGGCGAATTGTTCATCCGTTAAAGAAACCGTCACATGTTTTTCAACGGTATTTTCAAATTGTCTTAAATCTTGAGAAAGAACTTCTTCTGCTTGTTTTTCAGTAATGATCATGCCCTTGTGAACGAACGGTTTGCCAGCCGTGCTGGTATGACCATAGCCAATTGTCCACACCCCGATGGCATCTTTATGGGCATGTAAACGCAATCCTTCCCATTGTTTAATGAGTGCAAGCCCTGCTGCTGATATTTTTCTCATTTGCTTCTCCATAAAATAAAGCCTCACGGTAACGTGAGGCTGGTTGACAGATTAAAAATGAATTTTTTCACGCTTCAAAAACAGAAGAGATGTGAAACTTTTATGAAATCAAAAGGTTGGTTGTGACATCTTAGGGAATGGGGAATGGTTGGCCAAGTGGGGTAATGGTTGGTCAAGTGGAATAATGGTTGGGCTGGTGTTTTTGATGGAGCCTTCTTGGGGTGCGGGCAGCTGTTGGGTTGATGCACGATAAGTGTGGTCTATTGCGGTTGTTTGGTCGTATGGCATTGATGTGGGGGTGTTTGAGATACGAAGTGGATACTCTCAGAAAAACAAGACATATGCTTTTACTGAAGACGAAAGCATTAAATATTTTATGTATCAAACGTTTTGCTTATCCAAATAGTCTCATTGTTACACAGAGCTTTAGGCTAACAAGAGCTGTAGAATTTTGATACAATTTTAAGAGGGGCTGGTTTTTATAGGACAATGGTGTTTTTTCTTTAAGAGGAAAGTTGATTGCTATTTTTGTTTTATGAGCGCAAAAGCTGGTTTGTTTAGAGAAATCTTAGCTGTAAAGCAGCCTCTCTTCGTTCTTTTATGAATAGGAATATGGAAAAAGCCTCACTTACATCGTTAAAGATTTGTATTCAGTGAGCCTTTTTTGGTGGGAGGAAACGGAAACAGTTTTTCCCTCTGTTTCTCTTAAGTTTTTTTCAAATCTCTCCCTCAGGGTTTCGCCTTTTTTGTTGACTGTTTCATGTTCAGCATCGGGATTGGCTTTTAAATAGTGTTCTAGACGTCTTCTTCCTTGTGTGTGTTTATAAAAAGTGGTTGGAAGATAGGAATCTAACTTTTCAGCAGATAAAGATGAATTGGGTTCACATAATACACCCTTAACATTATCTTTGTGCAATCTTGCTAATTTATCAGATTCAAGATGAAGCTTTTTGGCAAGGCTTAAGCTGAACATCCCGCATTCAGAAGAGCTTCGCTGAATATCCATTTCTGCCGTGGTAAAAGAATAAGGAGGCAGTTGAAGACATTGAAGGGTTTGATTTATTTTTATCCCTAGTTTGCAAGCCGTGATATTCTGAAAGGTTGTAGGTTCAAGCATAATCAAAGAGATTTTGTCATCAACTTTTTTATAATCAAGGACGGCAAAGTGGATTTTGCTTCCTGAATTGACTATAAATCGGGCAGATTTTGCGTCGCTCTCAACGACTTCTTTTAGTGCGTGCGAAAACTCTTCTGCTGTAAGAGCCAATTTGAGATTCATTTCTGGATATTTGCTGTTTGCTTTTTCTACGAGAGCCGGCATCAATCTAATATCTGTGTTTTCATAATAAGAGTTAATCCAACGGCCGGTGACAAGATCTCTCTCTAAGCCTGTAATAATATCTTTTAATTCGTCAGAACTCGGTGCAACATGTTCTTCTTCTGTTTGGATGGAACTTTGCATTAAACGTGCAATAAGGTCTTCTAAAGATTCATTTGCACTTGTTCCTTCTGGTGTTTGTGAGGAATGAGGGAGGGAAGAATCTTGTGGCTTCATACTATTAACCTCCATATTGATAATCGATAGGTGATATTATCTTCTTCAATTCTGGCTAAACAATGTTTGCAGGAAAGATTTTTAGCTAGAAAAAACAAAGAGATGAAATCATCTTTATTTAAATTACGAAAGACAAAATCCCACGCTTTTCAGAGTCAAAGGTAAGGTATCTTTTTATCTTTTAAGAGATCACGTTGCTTACTGTTTGCATCTTTACCTCTTTCAAAGGGAAAAGAAGATTTGCTAACAGCAATTTATGCCTTACCGTAAAGCTACAGAGCTTCATTCTTTGTGGATGTGGAATATGGCTCTGGCCAAAACGCTTATTACATCATTAGAGATTTGTATTCTGTGGCTCTTTTTCTGTGTTGTGAAACAGAAACAGTTTTTGTCTCTGTTGCTACCAGGCTTCTCTCAAATCTTTCGGTTAGGGTTTCGCCTTTTTTGTTTACTTTCTCCTGTGCTGCTTCTGGGTTGGCTGTTAAATACTCCCCAAGACGTCTTCTGCCTTGCACGTGTTTGTATAAACGAGCTGGAAGATATGGATCTAATTTTTCAGCAGGTAAAGGCGTGTCTGGTTCACATAACACACCCTTAATATTATCTTTGTGTAGTCTTTCTAATTTTTGAGCTTCAAGATAAAGCTTTTTGGCAAGGCTTAAGCTGAACATCCCACATTCAGAGGAGCTTCGTTGAATATCCATTTCTACCATGGCAAAATGAATATTCGGAAATTGGTGATGTTCAATGGATTGTCGCGTCCTTAATGCAAGTAATGCGGGAAGCGTGTCACGCAGTAAGGTCGGTTCAAAAAAGATCAAAGATGTTTTATTATCAATGGTTTGATGATCGACAACCGCAAAATGAATTCCCCTATCTTGTGCGTTAACGATCAGCCTAGAAGATTTTATGCCCTTTTCGAGCGTTTCTTTGAGTGCAAGGGCAAAGCCGTCAGGGGGGCTTGTAAGTTTGAGATTCATCTCTGGATATTTACGATTTGCTTGATCGACCAAAGCTGGCATCATGTAAAGATCTAAAATATCATAATAATTTTTGATCCAACTGCCATCGGCATTATGCTGTTCTAAACCAGCAACAATATCTTTTAACTCTGCACGGTTGAAAGGGGTGTTTTTTATTTTTTCAATGTTAAGCTGTTCTAAATGTGCAGTAAGAGTGTCTAATGATGCATTTGCATGCGCTCCTTCAGGTGCACTTGCTCCTTCTGGTGTTTGTGAGGAATGAGGTGGGGGAGAATCTTGTGGCTTCATAATCTTAGCCTCTATGTTGATGATCAATAAGTGATATTATCTTCTTCAATTCTGGCTAAACAATGTTTTGAAAAACAAGCCTTTGCATCTTGAAAGGTGAGGCGATGAGAGCATAATGATGCCGTTTTCATATTTTTATGCGTGTATTGCTCATCATTGCTGTGATGTATTATATTGGTATTTTATGGGGGGTTATTAGGGCGTTCTATTGGGAGCCCGTGAATACGGCTTGTTTTGAAAATCTCAAAATTATAGAGTTGTTGGTGATGCAAATTGGGTGATGCAAAAGAAAACAGTCAGAAAAAGACGAAAGATACCTTCAAACCGTAAAGTTTTAAACATTGTCGCGAGACACACTGTTTTATAACAGCCTATAATAATGCGAAAATTTTATGATGAAATCTGGACGCAGAAAACCCCTTACCGCATCTATCATTAAATACGATTTTTCATATTCTGTCAACCGCAAAACGATAATTTTTCCTCCTTTATCGCGGGAAAAAATCTACAGAAAAAAGCTCATTCATTGGCTATGTAGCAAAATATCTTGTTTTAATGGAAAAGTTTTTGATGTGGTAAAAAACATTTTCTCCTTTGAGAAAGGAGGGGACAAGATGAAGGGAAAATTGTGGTTTTGAAATCCGTGGTATTTTATTGATGAAATTGGGAAGGCGGTGGCTGGAAGGTGTTGCTGGGGCAAAGCTTTAGGTGTTGGCGATTTGTGAGGGTGATTGGGGCTGTGCTGGCTGTCGTATTAGTGGTGGTGTGATGGGGGTGGGATGATTGCTGGTATACGTTGTTGATGATGGAGGAGATTGTTGGTAGGGGCTTTTTCTTTCCTTTAAAGGATGATGCTTTTAATTGTGTCAAAAAAACGGGTTATTTTAATGATAAGCTATTGATTTATAGTGGATATTTTATCGTTATTTATCTTGAATGAGAAACCCAGATTATGCTGAAATAAAAGCCATAGCTCTTGTCCGTCATAAGATCAGAAGAGCCATATAGAATTGTACAAGAAAAGACGTAAAATGACGATAATGAATTATCTGAAGAGCTAAGGATGTCGCGATATTGGGGGAAGCGTATGATGAGGGTGATTTGTTACAATGGGGGGTAGAGGGGAGAATGTTGCTGTTTTAAAGAGGGGGCAATATTTATCCTGCCCATGCCGTGAATATGCCGTGAAATATTGTCCTTTGAGGCATGGATAAGTGAGGCATGGGTAGATATAAGGTTAAGTCTCTTTGACAGTTGAAGTATTTTTTTAAAGGGCGTGGTGGATATTTTTAAGCTTGTTAACCCATGAAATTTTATGAAAGGGCATGCTCAGTGGATCTCAAGTGTCACTTGCCAAAGGGGGGCTTTATAAAGGCGCTGGTTATAAAGAGGCATGTTATAAAGGAGGGGGAGAATCTTTATCCTGTGAGGGGGAGAAAATGATGGGTGTTTTAGCCAAGGCTCTTTTGGGTAGAACTGTCAAAATGTTTATAAAGGGCATCAAGAATAATACGCAACGAACCAACAAGATTAGGCAGCGGTTGATCTTCTATAACAAGATAGTGTAATGCCGCATGAAAGTTGTGTTGACGATGTAGATATTGTGCTTCTTTAATCGCTTCTTGCATATCTTCATAGTGTTCCGTTGCTCTTTGGACCCATTGCTTTTTTGCTTTCTCATCTGATGCGCTGTGCATAAAACCATCATAATAACCGTTTGGTAAACCTTTTGCACATAAATAGTCGTTTCTAATTTGCAAGTATTGTTGCGCCGTGTCATATTGCTCTTTACTGATGCCTGATGAAGCCTCTTTATAGCCAAGCAAACAAAGACGCCCAATATAGGTTCCGACAAGCGGATTTTTCGCTTCTTCGAAGCTTAAACCAAAGTGTTTTGCACGCATTTCAATCGCAGATTGAAGCGCAGATTCGCTGGAATTTTGGGCACGTGAAATACAGCTATTGGGCTCTCGCTTTCCTGTTATTCTCGATCTACCGCGTTTTTTACGTATTTTCATGAACTTAACCATTTGAATGAAAAAGAAACTGTCTGTTGATGGGGGACAGTGATGTAAAAAGCACTTGGCGCAAATATTGGGGGGAGCAAATACTTAAAAGGGAGCCAATACTTAAGAGGGGGAAAATACTTAAAAGGAGGAAAATACTGGGGGAGTGAGCAAATACTGGGAAATATCAGCCGTTGCAGATCAAAAAACAAACGATACTAAAGGCGTTTTAAATGCAAAGAAAAGCAACGGTGTGGGGCGAAAAAATCATTTTTAAGGTGGTTTCTTACCTTTTTTATCTTATCCCTATCAGTCTTATTTTCCTCCCCTGTCATGCTTATTTTTTTATTGCTAGCGGATTATTTGCTTTCTAAATATTTCTTAACTGTTCTTGAGAGATTGAAGGAAAATTTTTGTCAAATGTGAATGAAAAAATAACAATGGATTTCAAGGGCATGTCATCGTCTTTCTAATAGGAAGTTTTTTCTAATGGGATTATTTGTCTCTTTTTTCACGAGCGCTTTGTGGAAATTTTTCAATTCCACTTTTGAAAGGTCATTGTTTTCTTAAGTTGGGAGCTTGTTATTTGGGTTCTCTTATTTTTTGTTGTTGGGCGCTTTCTCAAGATATTTGATATACATCACGCTGTTAAGCACACTTTTATCCTTTATAAGAGATATGTTGTCTTCTATTGAGTAGCAGAGAGCGGCAAAAAGCAAACCTCCGCATTCTATTATAATAGCATAAGATGCCCTATATTTTCAAATAAAATATCATTTATCGGCTTAAAATAAACTGTGAATGATCTCGCTATTTTGTTTGGTATTTCCTTTGTAAGTATCCTTTATAGAGTATAAATTTTCCGTTTTAATGGATCTCATCATAAGACGAGGGGATGTCGTTTAAAGGACGGAATGCATTATCGAAAGAAGCTGTTTTTATAAGTGGAAAATGCCTTTATAAAAAGATGCTTTTATAAGAGATGCCTTGATGAATGTAGGGGCTGTATAAATGTGGGGGCTGTGAGATATTTCATCTTTAATGAAGAATTTTTAAAATGAAGCCTTTTTGATTAAGAAGCTTTCAAATGAGGATTAAGGTTGTTTGTCGCACGTTTTTCATACTGGATAATCGGTTGCTTGTTTGACTTTGTTTTGTGTTGCTTTTTAAAGAGCCATGTCTTAGGGCTTTCTTTTGCTCATTTCGTAAGGGTGCTTATGAAGGGTATAACGATAAAGTCCCCAATGAAATCCATATAAAGTTTGAATAATATAAAATCTATTGCACACTTCCATTTTTACGCTTGTGAAGAAGAAAGTCTATAGCATCACACATTTTGCCAGTCCTCTTGATCAAGACGTTTTACTCTATAGAGAAAGGGCAACAATGCTTTTAAAGAGCTTGGGGTGGAGAGGGGAAATTGAAAGAGAAGAGGGACATCTATTTATTTACCAGACCGTTATTTATTTACGAGACCGTGAAGGACAGTTTCTCTCTCTGGATGAAAAAGGTTTTGTGCAATTTAATTATGGAATTGTAGGAGGCGCTGGTATTCATGCGGCGGCGTGCCAAATAATTAATCCTTATCATTTTAGGGCTTTGCCAGATTGACAACGAGGCTTTAAGGCAAAGGGATTGAAATTTTTGAGGAAGAAGTAAGCCGTCCAGTGATTACGTTGTGCACTCGAGAAAGCTTGAGAAGAGGCAATGACTAAGGTTGATTTGGGACTGAGGTTGATCTTGGCCGCGTGCTTGGTTTTCAATAGAACACCCTTCCTTGGGAAAAGGGGTGTTTTGGCTTGTAAGCGCGCATGTATAAGCGCGTATAGGGCAATGAATAAAATATTTAGAAGGGAGATTATAGTGCTTGCATTACTCTGAGAAGGGTGCTAAGCGAATTTACCGCGCTGGTGGCGTGCTATCAAATATTGAAGAGTGGGAATTTTAGAAGTGGGGGAGTATCCGTATGATCGAAGATAAATCACAACAGCAATCTGCCCATAAGGGAGATAAGGCTTTTGTATCGCAGCCAGTGTTGGATCAATCGGCAACTTTCAAAAAATGGATGGCTCTCTCAACAGGCGATTATATCATCATTTGTTGTTTGGCTATCCTCTTGTTGGTGCTTTTTTCCGCGTCTGTCTATATGAGCCCTTTGGAATTTTTTCACATTATGTCCAAAGAACAGCTCCAAGCACTGGGAAAAATGAAACAAGAAGATTTTCAAGAAATGAGTCAGAGTTTTATACAGATTCCTGCGATCGAATTTCTTCGTAACTTCGGGTGGAATGGTGTTTGGGCTTTTTTATGTCTCTTACCGCAAATAATTTTTGGCGTCCTTTTCGTGTTGTTTCCGCTCTTTTCTATTTTTAACGCCATTTCTAAACGGGATGCGAAGGAAATGATGAAGCTGTGGGATACATTGCCAGAGCAGCAACAGCTAGACAACCAATCTCTCAACAAAATATGATAGGGGGAAAAGTGATCACTTCTATAATGCCTCTTTTAATAACTACATTATTGATCTCCTTAGGGATAGTTATCGTTATTTATTCTGCGTGGAGCATGATACTCTTTTCTACCGTGAAGATCATCTTATCCATTTATTATTCTTTGATAAAACGGACAATCTTGTTATTGGTGACGCAGCGAAAATTAAAAAAGGCTGCAGCGCAGAATTTGAGGCATAATCAGGCAGAGGGTAGGGGACAGAATACAGTTCTTGCAACACAGTTGCGTGCCTTTTCTTTTCAAGAATCTTTGCTTCTCTCAAAAAAGGACTATAAAATAATCTCTTGGATGGCTTTCATTGCAGTTGCGCTTTTTATATGGGCTACGCTTTTTTTGTCCTTTATTGCACGATATGCGACTGTTTCACACAATGATCCGTTGTTTTTTTTGTTATTGATTATTGCGCTGCCGTTTTTGTTTATTTTGGTATGTAGTGCCATCACTTTGCCTGTTATTTTAATTCTCCATAGTCTTCTTCATTATGGCGTGAAAAAAACAGTAAAGAAATTAGAAACATTTGCTTGAGAAGAGAATGAAAATGATGATTTCATATCAATGCGATAGGGGAAAAAAGTGATTATTGTTATAAAATTTTTGGCTTTTTTAGGGTTCACCATCATTGCCATTGTAATGTTTATGGTTATGATCCGGCTTCCTTACCGGTTGATCAAGCATATGAGGTTATCTTTTAAACTCGCTCAAGACTTGAAAAAAAGTACGACGCAACAAAAGCAAGCCATACAACAATTGCGCAATGATCTGGGAGAAATGAAAAGACACAATCTCGCACATAAGACCCTTGATGCGACAATGCGCTTTCTTAACTTCAAAGAATCTCTGCCTCTTTATTCAAAAGAATGTAAAATAATTCTTTTTATCCTTATTCTCTTTGCTGTTTTGCAATCTGCTTTCTCTATCGTACATTTGATATCGGGGAAGGATAGTATAGCTAGCTTTATAGTGCCGTCGCTTTCAAGAATTCGCATTATTTATAGCTTTATATGGTTAGGGATTCTTCTCTTTTTTCCGATCATTGGGATCATGTGCATAAAGTTAACGAGAAAATTGAACAAAATGCTTCAACAATTGGAAGAAGCGATACAACAACGTGATCAGGTAATCCGTATGCAGAATGTGGTAGGGAGACAAAATGACGAGTAGTCTTATAACATTAATAGCCATTTCTTTCCTGTTCTTTACGCTCTTAAGTGTTTTAATATGGGCGCCAATCGTTGTCATTTATTACCTGTTTATCAAGCGTGCGAGGCTGTATTGCCGCGTGAAAAAGGAACTGAAATGCGTACTGAATGAACGCGATATTGCCTTAAAACAGATCTCCCCAAAATAAAAAGCAGCAGAATGTTTGATAAAAAACAGCTTTCTCTTGTTTGGCAAGACTATAAAAAAATATTCTATCTTTCTACGGTCATGGTGACTGCTCCAATAGTTATAACTGTTGTCGTTAAGATATGGAGAGGGAGAGACTTTGTTTCTTTAGTCGTATTCGAGCCATTGGTATGGATGCTTGCCTGTGCTTTTTTATTCTTACCGATTGTTTTTATTATGCGTTTTATCGTGACCCGTCAGTTGAAGAAAATGATACGGCAATTAGAAGAAGAGGTTGAACAGAAAAAAGCTCCCGTCATATTATACGATGTGAGCGAGGGAAAAGCGAATGAGGGAAAAAAGTGAGCGAGGGGAAAAAGTAAAGAGAGGCTTTTGTTGCCATTAAGTATATTGCTTTTAACTTGTTCATTAAGGAGCATGGGGGACACTTCTCGTTTTATGCTTTTTTTATATTGGTGTCGTGTTTTTGAGAAAAATTGAGGCCTCTTGCTTGAGTGGGGCTTTTGCTTGAGTGGGATTTTTGCGAGCTTTTAAGGGGGATAAGTGAAGAGGGGCTGCTCTTGGGTTTCACTTGCTGTTTCTGTTTTCTTAAAGAGAGAAAATCTTGTAACTTATTTTCTTTTTATCAAGCATAAAAATGTGTCTTACCAAGCGATATGGAGAGCGAAAAATCTATACTTAAAGCAAAAGATATTCTGGTGTTTGGGGAAGAAAAGCCCATTTTCTTGCAGGTGGAGGCAAGGCGCATAGAGAAGGTGAGCCAAAAGCACACGTTTTGATCAAGATGTTTTATTCCATGGAAAGTGTAACAGTGCTTTTAAAGAGCTTGGGGTGGAGGGGAAAATTGAAAGAAAAGAGGGACCATCTATTTATTTACGAGACCGCTAAGGACAGTTTCTCATCTCTGGATGAAAAAGGTTTTGTGCAATTTGGTTATGGAATTGTGAGAGGTGCTGGTATCCATGCGGCGGCTTGCCAAATGATTAATCCTTATCATTTTGGGGCTTTGCCAGATTGACAACGAGGCTTTGAGGCAAAGGGGTGGATTTTAAGGCAAAGAGATTGGAAATTTTTTGAGGAAAAGATAAGCGTAGGGCGTTTACGTCGTGTGCTTGAGGAAGCTTTAGATAAGGGCGATGAATGAGGTTGATCTGGGACTGAGGTTGATCTTGGCCGCGTGCTTGGGGCTTTCAAGATGGGGGCACCACCTTGGGAAAAGGAAATTATTCTATCTCTCAAGTGCCCTCTTCTTTGCTGCACTACCTTGGGGCTTTGGTATTGAGGGCTGATATTAACATTTGGCAGCTTTCTCATAAAAGCTTTATGGAAGGTGAAAGTTTGGGCTTTGAAAAAAATATCGAAAAAATCAATTTGGGCCGGTTTTGTTGATGATTCTAATCGTCATAAAGACAAAGCAACTTCGTTACGATTTTCTTGCACTCGTTTGCTTCTTCTTTGGAAAGCAGCTTATCTTCCTGAAAATAAAAAGAGCACTTAGAATTTTAGAGTCAGAGACCCAAATTTGTGCAATAGAAGAAGATATTTTTATGAAAATTTGATCGACGAGAAAAGAGAAGCCTTAAGATAATAGGGGGTACACTGTGAGTGATGAAAACATGATGTTTGAAGGTGATGAAAAAAAGCACCCCTGATATTGTCTTTATAAAAGATGAGGGATACAAACGCTTGATATTGATGAACCCTCATCCATTGTGAGGACGAAAGCTTCGGTTCATGAAAATGGCTTAAAAATTGAGACAAATGAGGGGTAAAAAATGAGGGGCAATGGAAAAAATGCATCATTGGATGAAGAACCACGGTCTTTTTCGCTGGAAGAAGCGTTTTTGACAAGCAAAAATTATAAAGTCATCTTTTGCATTGCTTTCATTGTGTCAGCTTTTATAATGGCATTCTTTATGTTTTTTAAGTGGGATTTGACAGGGTGGTGGAATTATATCCTGTTCATTTTAACATTAATATTGGTTTTTATATCAGCGCTTCTTTTTGTACTCATTCCTGTTGCCTTTGTGGTCCGCATCATTTTTACGCGTTTGTTGAAAAAAAAGATTGAGCAGTTGGATCAAGCAATTTGGCAGCGAAGAAAAAACACTTATCAACAAAACCGCGCGTGAAGGGCGGGGAAAATGAATACTGGTCTTTTTATATTTTTATGCGTTGTAGGAGACCTTCTATTCGTGCGATGTTTGAAGGTGATGGAAAAAAATGCACCGCTGATATTGTCTTTATAAAAGATGAGGGATACAAGCGCTTGATATTGATTGAACCCTCATCCATTGTGAGGACGAAAGCTTCAATTTATGAAAATGGCTTAGAAATTGAAACAAATGAGGGATAAAAAATGAGGGGCAATGGAAAAAATGTATCATTGGATGAAGAACCACGGTCTTTTTCGCTGGAAGAAGCGTTTCTGACACGCAAAAATTATAAAGTCATCTTTTGTATTGCTTTCATTGTGGCAGCTTTAAGAATGGCTCTTCGCTTCGTACCCATGTTGCTTGGGTAGGAAGTTGGCGGAGTGGGAAGGGGATGTCGTGGCAGCTCTCTCGTTAATTATGGAGCTTATATCATGGTTTATTTTTTTGTTCATCCCTGTTGCCTTTGTGGTTCGTATCATTTTCACGGTTCTGTTGAAAGAAAAGATCGATATGTTGGAGCAAGCAATCTGGAAGCGGAGAAAAACCGCTTCTCAACAAAACAGCGCATGAAGGGGCGGAGAAAATGATAGATATTAAAATGATGGATATTATTGTTGTACTCTCGTGGGGTGTGGGCTTGACGCTTTTCACGCTGCTTTCTGCCGTGGTCGTGATGTTTATTTGGGCATTGTATTACTCTACTTTCAAGCGGGTGAGACTGTATTGCCAAGTGACAAAAGAATTAAGTCGCGTGCTTGAACAACCTGTCGCTTTTGAGCCGTCTAGTGGAGCAACGCCGATGATTAAGCCGTTATCTGAGGAAAAAGAGTTTTCTCTTTCTGATGAGGAAATCTTAACGATGGAAAGTGCAACGGCGCTTTTAAAGAGTTTGGGGTGGAAGGTGGAAATTGAAGGAAAAGGAGATCATTTGGCCACCTATTATTTACCAGATCGTGAAGTGCAGTTTCTTTATAATGCTGAGAAGGGGTATCCGCGATTTGATTGTGCAATTGCGGTGGTTTCTGGTATCCATGCGGCGGCTTGCCAAACGATAGACCCTTATAATTCTGGAGGCTTGATTGCTCTTGAATTGAGTTTTGATGTGAAGGGGGTGGAAATTTTTGAAGAAAAGGTAAGCGTTGGATGTTTACGTCGTGCACTCGAGAAAACTTTAGAAAAGGCAATGACTGAGGTTGATCTTGGCAAGATGCTTCACTCTCAATATAGAATCCTGCCTTGGGAAAACAAAACTGTGGTCCCTCGGTTGGCTTCTTATTCCCTGCGTTATCTTGCGGCTCTGGCTTTGATGGGCGATGTTGAAACTTTACACTCTTATCACAAAAGCTTTATGGAAGGTGAGAAGCTGGGCTTTGAAACAAGCATCGAAGAAGAGCATCTGGAACGCGCGATGGTGATTGCTCAGGCGGTAGAAAAGACAAAGCAACCCAGTTACGATTTGCTTCAACAGGCGGCAAAGGATTTTTCCATGGAGGTAGAAAGCTATGAATGTTTTAGAGCTACAGATCCCAATTTGTGCAATAGAAGAAGAGATTCTTATGAAAATTTGATCGAGGAAAAAAGACAAGAATTAAGGCAACAGGGATATTTTGTTTATGAAAAGGACGCGATTTGTGAGGTTGATGGAAAAAACTATCGTCCCGATATTCTTTACATAAAGGATGGGGAGTTAGAATATATGGATGTAGAAATTAGGATTGATGAAAAAAATTATTGAGAAAAATAAAGAGTTTAGATAAATTAAAAAGAGCTTAAACCTGAAAATAATGCGTAAAAAGCGCGAAGCGTAAAAGCAGAGGGGAACAATGCAGGAGAAAAAAGCAACATTTGAAGTGTCTTTCTTTTCATTTAGAAAATTTATAGTGTCTTCAGTGGAAATGCGTAAAGGGGTGGGACGGTGTAAAATAATAGGGCACCGCTTTTTCATCATGTTTTATACATGCCTTATCATGATGGCTTTAGAAGTTCCTGCGGGTGCAAAATCTCTGGTACAGCCGTTGCAATGGACAAGATGGGAAGGAATTGGTTCTCTTATTTTTCTCTTACCAGTGTTGATATGGTTTTGTCTTCTCACACCCCTTCCTATTTTGTGGGGGATTTATCGTTTTAAAGAGCGCAGATTGAAAAAACTAAAAGAAAAAACAAAGCAGCAAGAGATTAATCAATGAGGTTATACGCATGAGGGGTGAGATCGCGTTTTTTATTTTGTTTCTGCCGGTTGGATATTTTCTTCTAAATGCAGTTACAGTTTTTGCCATTTTTGTGAATATGATTATTGTGGCGCCTTATTATTCTTTAATCAAGCGTTTGAGGCTCTATTACAGAGTGAAAAAACAAAGACGTTTGATGAAAAAACATCCACAGCGTTTTTGTTTCTTTGAAAAAAGCGGAAAAGAAAAAGAGAGAGTGCCGAAAAACTTAGCACTAGAAACACAGATAAGTTCTCATTCGTTAAAAAAATGGCTCGCTTTTTCACGCAAAGATTATATCCTCCACGCATGCCTCTCTTTCATCATTATGTTTTTCAAAGCTTATGTCTATGTGAGTTTCTCTAAAAGGATAGCTGCTGAGATAGAGGAGAGCAGATTTGAATATATTATCATTCTCTTGTTTTTCTGTTTTTTTTATCGGTATGTATTTTTGCAACGATCCCTGTTGTTGTGATCCTTCGTGAAATTTTAACCCATCGATTGAAAAAGAAGATTCAGCAGTTGGATGAAGTGACTGAAGCAACCCAATCAATCAATTTATAAAAGGAAGGGGATAAAATGCATTACGAAATAGCGGCATTTTGGACGGTGATTTTGATCATTCTGCTGGGGGGTGTTTTTGATTTTTTCTTAACAATACCCATTGTGGCACTGTATATTTCTTTTATCAAGCGTTTGATCTCGTATTACAAGGTTACCAAACAATTAAACGCAGCGCTGAAAAAGCGCATGTAGTGCTCGTGTCATGGGGGAGGCATAAGTTTTAGATCATGCCATTGCTTCACGGCTTGGGAGCGGGGCATCGATTGTTTTTCTCATTTTACGCTGATCTCTGGGGGAAAAGGGTTGATGGCAATGAATAGGTTGATGATAGGCTTCAATGGGGCGGTTTATCGGCAGTTTGCTTGTTTTCTGTGAATTTTCAAAATCGTAAAAACGTGAAACTGTAAAACGGTGTGTGGTTGCTCAAGAGCTGTGACGGTTGTGGGGCGGTTGGGGAGAAGAGGGTGCCAATGGAGGCGTAAAAGTTGGATTGGGCAATGCGTCAAAATTGGAATGTGGGAATGGAGGGCGTTGGGGGAAAAGGGTTGATGGCAATGAATAGGCTGGTGATAGGCTTTAATGGGGCTGTTGATCGGAAGTTTTGTTGTTTTCTGTGAATTTGCAAAATCGTAAAAACGTGAAACTGTAATAGGGTGTGTGTGGTTGGTCAGGGGCTGTGATGGTTGTGGGGCGGATATGGGGAGAAGAGGTGCCAATGGAGGCGTGAAGGTTGGATTGTGCAATGCGTCAAAATTGGAATGTGGGGGAATGGAGGGCGTTGGGGGAAAAGGGTTGATGGTAATGAATAGGCTGATGATAGGCTTTAATGGGGCTGTTTATCGGCAGTTTGCTTGTTTTCTGTGAATTTGCAAAATCGTAAAAACGTGAAACTGTAATAGGGTATGTGGTTGCTTAAGGGCTGTGATGGTTGTAGGGAGGGGATAAGCCCGTGTGAGGAGGAAAAAAGTTTGGTTCTGAAGCTGTTGATATAAGGATGCTGTTTAGAGACGTAAAGGAGGGGAACTGTTCGTTCACAAAGCCCATGATGTAGAGAGTATGAGTTATTCAAGAGGGTGTTTGGGTATGGATAGAGATTGAAGGGGCTCGGCTTCTTTGCATGGCAAGAGGTATTATCATAAGTTTTGTTTATTCATATGGTTTTTTATGGCATCCAGTACCTGTTGGCTTATCTCCTGATGGGTCTGCCATCGTAAACCTTTTGGGGTTGTTTTTTGTCCTAATTGAATGGGGATAAAATCAACCTTGTTTTTGCGCGCGCACTCGAGGATCAAATGATCATGCGTGTTGGAACCAAGAATATGAAGAATACATGGTGGTTTAGGCAAAAGAGCCAACTGCTCAATTAATGCGCAAGAAAATGCATGGGCAGGTGAATGAATCCATAATATGCAATATTTTAGATCATGCCATTGCTTAATAGCGTCTAAAAATTGTGCCCTTGATGCTGCACAATCATAATCCAATGGCACACACATATGCTGTTTTTGCAATGCCTCAAGCTGGACTTTATGGGAAAGAAAGCGTGCAGCAAGAATCACTTCTTTTGGCTCTAGTGATTGACACAAAGGGGCAAGCATCCCTGTGCCCCCTACCACTAAATAATGATAGTGCGCATCCTTTTTTTTCATGATCCCTCCCTCTTTGCTTTAAATCTCACCTCTTTGCTTTAAAAATAAGCACATTTCATCAGCAAGCCTTTCACAACGGGTTTGTATCTCTTCACTTATAACTTTCCAAGTACGACCTTCATCATCTGAGGAAAAATCTTCGTTGGAAGAGGCGATTTGACATTGGAGTGCATAACCATAAAGTGTGCGCACTACCGGCAATAAATGCTCACACGGTTGTGCGCATTTTTTAGTGGTACTTCCATGAGAGATAAGCCCAACAGGTTTATTTAAAAAGGCATTATAGCCCAAATTATCAAGAGCATTTTTTAAAACACCTGAATAAGACCCTTGATAAACGGGGCTTGCTAGAATAACGCCATCAGCCGCCACAATGGTTTTTACAAACTGACGAACCGCAGCACTTGGATTAGCCTCTACCTGCTTATGATAATCTGGATCTGTCATCGGCAAGGGCTGTTCACGCAAATCAACCCACTGAAGTGATGCGCCCCGCTTCATGAGGCAATTCGCTAAATAACTGGCTAAAGTTCTTGTGAATGAAGGTTGACGCACAGACCCCAAAATAATTGCTATATTCAATAGGATTCTCCTTTGTCTTTTCCAGACAAGCCTATAACGCAAGGCTTATAAAGAATTGTGAGTAAAATGGCGCGTACCATTATGCTGTCCATAAAGAGCAGTTGTGATGATACCGCATAGTTATAGAATCAATCCATGCTAACAAGATTGTTGACAAAACAACACTTCAAACTTGAAGAGAATGTTAGTGCTTTCATTAATATTAAAACGCTTGATCTCAAAAGTAGCTTCTGTTTCACTGTTTCAGAAGCGCTTTTATGAATATATTCTAAGCTATTGGTTTGCAAGAACTCTAATGAAAAATGGAATGTATCGTCATATTTTGATTTATAATGATCATTGAGCCTTTTTAATTGAAATAAGAAAGTTGTAAGATTTTCTCATTTCAAATGTTCTTATTGCGCGATCATTTGCAAATCAATGGAAGTTCCTTTTTTTATGTCTTAAGTGGGCGGAAAACAATTGAGAAAAGAATAAAAATGCTTCTGTCTTTTCAAGGGATAAAGGTTATCCTAGAGGTGGGGTATGCCTGTTTTTGGGGCAGGGGTGGGTTTGTTGTAGGAGCCTTAGGGTAATTTGGGGGTGTCCCTCGTAGGGGGAACGAGTATGGCTTGTCGCAAGGGGAGGGTAAGGCTATCGTAGAGGCAAGCAGGGGGAGCCATGGCGCCGGATTACACTTTTTATTGAAACAATAGGGGTGATAGATTTTATAGTAAGGGGGATATATTCATGAGGGCGCTATTGTTATCCTTTCATGGGGGCTGTTCATGAAATGGGGGTGATGCGCGGTGGTTTGCAAGTGTTGAGAGATGTTTCTTTAAAACAAGCACGTGAATTGGCAAAACTATTGGCAACATAAATATACAATACGAGTGTTCTCTGGGGTATTCTGTTTGACGACAATGGATGCAATTGTGCTTGAGAGATTATGCGTGTCCTTATAAAAGTTAGGGACAAACAAGTTGCATAAAAAGGAAGAGCAAATGAAGGGGAAAAATTCCACATTTTATAACAAACGGTGCTCTCTTGTTTTTGGAAAATCATTTTGTTCTTATAAAGATCATATGATTATTTGTCTTATTTCTATCCTTATTGGGATAGGTTATAAAGCTCTTTTGATCCCATTAGAATCCAAGTGGCCGTTGAGTGTATCACAGGATAGCACTCTTTTGGCGCTTTTTGTGCTGCGTGAAGTCATCATGGTGTGTGTTGTTGCCTTGATGCCTGTTTTATTGGTGCTTTATCTCATCTTAACGTATTTGTTGAAAAAAAAGATTCAGCAGTTGGATGAGGCTATCCAGCAACGGGGGCACACAACCGATCAACAAAATAATCCAGTAAAAAACAATAGAGAAAGAATAAGCAGTTTTTTTATCGTATACTTTTGGTTGATATTTCTGCTAAACGTCTTTTTTCCTGCGGGTGTTGTCATGCTCATTTTAGAATTTTATTATTTTGTTTTCAAGCGCGTGAGAACGTATTGTAGAGTGAAACGGGTATTAAAACGCATAAGAAAAGAGAGTGACAAGGCGCTTGTGTAGCTATCGTGAGGGATAAGAGGTAATATTTGGAAGCTCGTGACACATGAAGAGGGGATGGTTGGAAAATCAACAGGCAAAGAGGTTAGCCTATTTTCGTTTGTAATGAGGAAGATGTTCTTAATCATTTGGAAGAGCAACCACGCTTTTAGAAAATCAGGGCTGTTTGTTGAAAATAAGGGAAGCGCGATGCATTGTACTTTTCGTGGTTCTTAAAAGAGCGGGCATGAGATAAAGAAATGCATTTTTCATAAAAAAAAGGAAGAGCAATGAAGGGGAAAAATTCAGCATTTTGTAATGGACTGTGCTCTTTTTTTGGGAAAGAGTATTTTTCTGTGCAAGAGCATGTTGTCATTTATTTCCTCTCACTCATTATTGAGTTGTGCAACAGGATTTTTTTTCCTTCCATCCTTGGGTAGCCAAGAGAACTTGACAGGGTGGCAGGATACACCTCTTTTTCTCTCTCTGTGTGCGTTTTGGCAAGTTATTACAGTGTGTGTTTGGGTCTTGTTTCCAGTTCTGTACATACTCTTCATAACATTGTGGCTTTTGTTGAGAAAAAATACTCAAAAATTGAAAGAAATAGATCAGCAACGGGGTAAAATAACCGATCAAAAGGATCGGTATAAAAAAGGCGATAGAGAAAAAAGGGGTGATATTCTTGTCATGATATTTGTTCTCGTGCTTATGTGTGTGACACTGTGGTTTGCTGCTATTCCCGTGGGGATTTTACAACTTTATTATGGTGTCTTTAAGCAGGTGAAAATGTATTGCTGTTTAAGAAAAGAACTGAAAAACGTCTTGCAAGAACAGGATATAGCGTTTGAGAAGTCATGAGAGGGGAAAAATAATGAAGAAATTATGAGAGATTCAGCCTTTATAGGGATTGCTCTCTATACCATTTTGCCTTTGATATGTTTTGGTGTTTTTTATGGGGTGTCCGTAAACATTGCTCTAAATGGTGGTGTTGAGGATGGCATTGAGTGGAAGAAAAGCCGATTATGGATTAGTATTGATTAAAGGGAATAAGAGCCCGTGGGGTTTAGAGCCTAGAGTGAGTGCTTGGGACTTACTTTATCGTTTGAGACGTGAGGAAGGAACGGTTTTGCTTGTAGGGGCGCGCGGTATATGGGTTGTTTTCGTATTTTTAGGAGCCTTGTTCATTCAAGCTTTGAAATGAATCCTATTGAAGTGGGGTTGCAGGGTCATTTTCTTGAAAATAGGAGAATTTTTAGGAAGAAAAAGCTGAATTGTGACTATTGTTTATAGATTGGCGTGGTTTGAAAATCTTCACTATTTGAGATGTGAGGAAGGTAAGAGGGGGGCAAGGTAGCAAGAATATTATAATTTTTATTATTATGACGTAAGCCATAACGGCCTGTGTACTTTATCTTTATTCCGGTGGTATTTGGGTTTTGCATCATCATAATGCGTAAATTGGAAAAAAAGATCCAGAAACGAGAAGAGGCAATCTCTGTGTGAGAGCAAATAAGCTCTCTGTCACACGGGTCTTTTTAAAGAGTGAGAGGGGAATACATGAAGGAGCAAAATTGGACATCAGAGCAAGAAACGCATAAAGGAGCGCATTCTTTTTCGCTCCAGCAAGTGTTGCTCTCAGCAAAGGATTATAAAATTATCTTTGCTATTGCGGTTCTCATTGTCATCTGGAGAATGGTTCTAGAAATACCAGGTGTATTAAATTGGCAGCTGACAGGGTGGCAATATGTTGTGCATGCCGTTCTCTTTAAAACGACGGTCGCCATAACGGTCTGTGTCATTATTTTTATTCCGGTTATGTTACGGCTTCGCACCAAAGTGACGGGTGAGTTGTACAAAAATATTCAGAAACTAGAAGAAGCAATCTCTGTAGGAGAGCACATAAGCTCTCTGTCGCACGGGCTTTGTAAAGACTGAGAGGGGAAAAATGAACAGTGATCCTATAGCCGTATTTCTATTAGATCCCGAGTTCTGGGTATTTATTGTTATTTGCATGATCATTATCATGCTTGTTTTAGCTCTTTATACCTCTGTCTTTAAACGGATGAAAATGAATTTCCAAGTGAAAGGCGCGTTGGAACGCGTGCTTAAAGAAAATGATCTTGCAATGCAGCAGTTTTGGAAAGATGAAGCCGTGCTGCAGAAGAGGCGTTTGCAACTAAAGGAAAAAGAACCCTTTGTCGGTTATTCAAGATATAATACTAAAAAACACAATAAAGTCAATATGTTGTTTGCAATTATTTTATATGAATCCACTCAAGAATCCATCTTTTTATGCATGATTCATTTGACCATTTTTTATATAAGATTGCCATGGATGAATAGACTGTAAAAAGCAAATCATGATGCAAATATTATAANGATGAATAGACTGTAAAAAGCAAATCATGATGCAAATATTATAACGCATGTAAACGTTCAAATGAAATGAAAAGCAGATATCATTCATAACAGTTCATAAATTTTATGGTACGTTTTTATCACAGCACAAATCACATTATTTAAAAATTTAGTCGTTTGAAAATATCGATAACATAAATTGTATAGGTTTAAAAAATGGTATGAGTTTTGCTCTTTTTTGAGCTAAACCTTCAAAGGAATAATCGTTTGAAACGGTCATAAGCTTATAGGTTTAGTTTATAAAGATTGCATAAAAGGATTTAAAGACAAGATCGATTTTATAACCACGGTATTTTTTACCGCGGTAGGAAATAAAGGTCATGAAATTCAAAACGCTATATCTCATGAAATGAAAAGCCTTTTAATGAATAGATTGCAGGCTAGTCTTTAAGAACGGAACTATTCGCTTCCACAAAAAAATGGAGGCAAATAATGCCATGGCAGTAGAATAACTATCTACTTTAGATTTGGTACTAAAAACGTTTTAAAAGTTATAGTTTAAAAATACGAAACCAAAAGAGCTCTTTCCAAATTTGGGGGCAGCTATTAAGACAAAGATAAGCAAACAAACTTCAAAACCATTGTAACATCATAAGGTATGGGGTTTCTCACTTTTTATTAAAAGCAACAATGTTTAAAGAATGCTCTATTCTAAGATAACACCCCCAAAATGGACCGGCTAATATTTAAAGAAATTAGGTTTTAATGAAAAGTACAAATACGCTTATGAAAGCTCTTTAAATGCACGTTTAAACGTTTGAAACATAAAATGAGATCTTTATAAGAAACGTTAAAACTCTTTTTATTACAGTTATAACTTAGTTATCATTTGCTCTTAAGAACGTTTCATTTATGAGAAAACTAAGATTTAGCTTTCACAGCAGAAAAAATTTAAAAACCTTACATTTTATAAAAGCGTTTGTTTATTTATCTTATGAAAAGCTGCTTTTAAAAACCAATGCTTGCAAGCTAAAAAGAACGTTTTTTGCAGATATTTATTGAATATGCATTTGCTTTTGATTGAATTATTAAAGCTACCGAGCGTTTTGATACGTTTGAGAGCAACAAAAAGCGTTTATAGGTTTTCTCATTCAAATGAGTGAGTAAAAATCAAACGCATCATTTACATTCCTTTTGATAAGTTTTCATAAAGATAATAGAGCGCTTGCAATATGATACGTTTTGTATATATGCATTCATTACTCCATTGTGGATGATTATTTTTTATCATTATAATCGTTATTTGAAAGCCGCGTCATATCACTTGGCACGGCTTTCTTTTATGAATGCTATCTTTTATGATGGAGTTATCCTATTAAAAGCCCCCCCACGCCGTTCTTTATTCTGTTTTATCAGTTATATTGACAACATTATCCCTTTCATACACCTCACAATTTTTTGGAACCAACCTTACTTTGCTTTTTTTATTGATTTTTGCATTGCCATAAACACGCCCCCAGATCGTTGCACAATATGAGATTTTAGCATTGCCATAAACAGAGCCATAAATCTCACAAGAGCCACTCACACAAGCATTTCCATAAACCTTGCCATAAATTTTAGCACGACCATTAATAACAGCATAATTATAAACTTTTGCATGGCTATAAATGCAAGCTGAGCCACAAACCTTGGCATGACCATAGACGCGTGCATAACTAAAAACCGTAGCATCATAAGAAACATGCGCATGGTCATAAATATGAGCATCAGCAAGAATGCGGGCACTACCATTCACATGAGCATACCCATAAACATTGCCATAAACATGAGCATTGCCATAGACAAAAGCATGGTCATAAACTTTAGCATATTGAGAGATAAAAGCTTTTCCATAGACCTCAGCATTGCCATAAACTTGACCACAGACTTGCGAATAATGCCGTATTTTTGCATCATCATACACCCTTGCATGACCATAGACACAAGCCTCATCATAGACCCAGCAATTACCATCATGGGATAGGTTAACTTCCTTTTCAATAAAGCCGCCTAAGGACCCCGCCTTTATATCATCAAAATCTTTTAAAGCTTTAATGCGATAAAGGCTTATAATATTTCGAGTAAGAGCATGTTTGATTTTTTTGATTTCACTGGTTAATTCATATTTTTTGCACATAGAGATACCCTCACAATCTAATGTGATAAACGTTTGATAAAATTTGAAATGGAAAAATTGGGTTTGAAAGCAGGCGCCCCCGCCGCGCCCGCGCATTATTTACGCAGCGTCTTTTATGGTTTGATCACAAATTTTGATATGACCATTCAATTTTTTGGTATCTATATATGAATTGCCAAAAACACTCACTTGATCACAAATGTATGTATAGCCTGTAATTTTTGCATTTTCATAAATACAAGCATCATCACCAACCACAGCAAAAAACCAAACTTGAGCATTGTCATAAATTCTTGCATTGCCATAAGCTTGCGCATAGCCAGTCAATAAAGCGTTATCATAGATTTTAGCATGACCTTTTATAACAGCCCTGTCAGATACCTCAGCATGATTCAAAACGCAGGCATGATCGTAAACATAAGTTATTCCAAAAACCAAGGCATGATCAGCAACCCTTGCATTGTCATAAATTTTTGCACAATCAAAAACTTTAGCATTGCCTTCAATTTTTGCATTATGGAAAACACTAGCGTAATCACAGACTGTAGCGTGATCAGAAACATGAGCATTATTATAAACACAAGCCTCATCATAGACCCAGCAATTACCATCATGTGATAAGTTACTTTCCTTTTCAATAAAACCGCCGAGGTCGCCCGCCTTTACATCAGCAAAATCTCTAATGGCTTTAATACGGTGTAAAGTATGACCAGCCACGCAACGT